>NZ_JBFAJC010000014.1:0-218344 GCF_040655075.1 Actinoallomurus sp. NPDC050550
CGCCATCGCACGCTCGATACGCCGGGTCATCAGGTACGAATACGGCGACTCACCGTAGGCGAGCCGGAACTGACGGCTGAGATGCCCGGCCGACACGTGCACGCCCCGGGCGAGCGCCTCGACGTCCAGCGGCTGCGCGTACTCCCGATCGATCCGATCACGAACACGACGCAACCGCGCGAGGTCACTGAACCGCTGCGCCGGGGCGGATGTGCTGTTCACCTGCGAAATCGTGCCACGTCGTACGGGAGTTGGCTAGCACGGCCGGTACCCCGCGGTCCCCCTCCGCGTCCGCTCTGCTCGACGCCGTGCCCACCAGCCGGCTCGCCCCGGGCAGCAATACCGGCCGCCCGCGTAGCCCACCCGACCGGTCCCACCCCTTGACGTGCGTGACCCACAGCTTCCGCTCTCGCGGGAGAGAAGACCTAGTCGCTCTTCTTCGCGATCGCTTCGCGTACGGCGGGGACGATCTCCTTGGCCCAGCGGCCGAGGGAGACGAGGTCCGGCGTTCCGCCCTCGGGTGAGAAGAGCATGAAGCCCGATGCGCCGTGTTCCAGTACGGCTCCGGTCAGTTCTTCGACCCACTGGCCGGCGGAACCGCCGATCCACCGGCCGTCGGGGTTGCGCGTTGCGGGGAGTGGCCGGTCGGTGATGCGGCCGGGGAGGTTGAAGACCGTGCGGATCTCGCGTGGATCGCGGCCGACGGCGGCCGCCGCTTCGTCGATGATCGGCCGTGAGGTCCGGTATCGGTCGCTGAGCCAGTCCGCCGCGTGACCGGGGAGCCAGCCGTCGGCGACGCGGCCGGTGGCGGCCAGGGATTTGCGGCCGACCGATCCGGTCCACACCGCGGGTGCGGCCACCGGGGCCGGCTCGATCTGGTTCACCTGATAGTGGCGGCCCTGGTAGGTGACCGGTGGACCGCCGCCCGACAGCGTCTTGACCAGGGTGATCGCTTCTTCGAAGGCGTCCACGGCGTCGGCCGGTGACAGTTGTGGCACTCCCATGTCGGCGATCCGGTCCCACAGTCCGCCCGCGCCCATGCCGAGCACGATGCGGCCGCCGGACAGCGCGGACAGCGATGTCACCGTCCGCGCCAGCATGGGCGCGGGCCGGGTCGGCAGGTTGGTGACGTTGGCGAAGCCCGCGAGGCGCTGGGTACGTCCGAGGATGAAACCGATGGAGGCGTAGGCGTCGAGGCGCCCGCCGATGTAGGGATGGTCCGACAGCGAGAAGATGTCAAGCCCGTCGCGGTCGGCCTGTTCGGCCATGCGCAGCAGTTCCGGCCCGTCGTCGATGCCGCTGTGCGCGCCGAATCCGAAGACGACGTGTTGTATGGACAATGCCCTGCCTTCCATTTGCGGGAATTACTTCAGGCGGACGCGAACTGTTCGGCGAAGCGGCCGGTGAACAGGTCGGCGCCCTTGTACTCGGCGACCGTCGCCGCGGGGAGGACGGCCGGGCCATCGGGTGTGGGCAGTTGGCCGACGCCGCCTCGCGGCCCGAGCGGGAGCAGCATCATAGGGTCGGGTGCGGGGCGATAGACCGCCGCGGGCTGTTCGCCGCGCAGCTGGGCGATGATGTTCTGCGCCACGACCTCTGCGTGCTGCATCGCGTACCCGGCTCTCTTGTCCTCGGCGACATCGGTGATGTCGCCGATCGCGTAGACGTGGTCATACCCATGGACGTTGAGGCTCTCGGTGACGGGGACCTGTCCCTGCGTCGTGAGGGTCGTGAGCCGGCCATCGGCGAGGTAGTCGCTGTTGACCTGCACGCCGTGGGCGCGGAACCAGATGTCGGCGGTGATCTCCTCGCCGCTGGTGGTGGTGACGGTGAACGCCCCGGCCCGACCGTGCCCGGTCGGCGGCGGTGTCGTCAGAGCGGTGCCCAGCCGCAGCTCGACGCCCAGCTCGTCGAGCTGGCGGTGCAGGTCCTGGCGCATCTCCGGCCGGAAGTCGGCCAGGATTCGCTCGGCCGGGTCGACGATGGTCACCTGCTTGTGCGGCCAGACCTCTTTGATCTCCCCGGCCAGTTCCAGACCGACCGGCCCGGCGCCGAGGATCAGCACGCGTTCCGCGCCGGCCAGCTCCTTGTGGGTGTCACGGAGGTCGTCCAGCGCTTCGCCGGTGGACTCGGCGCTGGGCTTGGCCGGGTAGGAATAGCTGGAGCCGGTGGCCAGGACCAGGTAGTCGGCCGCGACACGTCGGCCTGAGGCCAGAGTGACGCCATCCGGGTCCGCCGAGACGGCGCGGTCCCGGATCACCGTCCCCCGCGTGAGCAGCGTGTCGAATGCGAAGAAGATGTTCGGCGCCCAGTCGGGCTGGGTCAGCGCCCGCAGCGACCCGGCGGCGTTGACGAACGCGTCCCGTGGATCGATGAGAACGACGTCGGCCTCGGAGTCCAGCGCCTTGGCGACCGCCGATCCCCCATAACCTCCGCCGATGACCGCGACTGTACGAGTCATGAGTCCTGCTCCCAGACAAGAGTTGAGTTCGTAGTGCGAACCATATTAGTTCGTACTACGAACTGCAACCTTGGGGCAGGCGACCACCGAGGAGCTCCTGGACTCTGATCAAGCGGACGCTGCTGATCGTGGCGACGCTCGATCAGGAAGGCCCGCGCTTCGCCGACCGGCACGGCCGTGCGGTTTCTCTCACCGGCCACGGCGCCCGAGTGCTCCTCAGGAGTCGAGGACCGCCAGGAGCTGCTTGGCGAACTCCTTCGGGAATTCGACGGCTCCGACGTGCCCGCCGGGGAACTCGACGAGGTCGGTCCCGAGCGACTCGGCCAGCCGGGCGGGCGGGCCGTAGAGCGGCACCTGCGTGCGTGAGTCCCGCCCGGCCGCCGGCACGAGCTTGTGGGCGACAAGACGGAGCGCGGCCAGATCGGGCACGGACGAGGAGAAGGGGCACAGTACGTGGCCGAGGAAGACCGGCATATTGGCGTGCATCCGCGGAGCCATCTCCTGGATCTCGGGCGGTAGATCCGTGGGCTGCTCGGCCGGCCGCTCCCCCAGTCCTTCACCGAATCGGACCATCGCGGGGCCGACTCCCTCGGTGCGGAAGATCTCACGGACCTCGGCGAACAGTGCCCGGTGCGGGGCGGGATCCTCCAGGAGCTCCAGCAGCGGTGGCTCATGCGCGACCACCCGGCTCAGCCGTTCGGGATACCGGGCCAGCAGGTCGACCGCGACGATGGCGCCTGAGCTGCAACCCAGGACGAAGGCGTCCTCGTCCGGGGCGACCAGGTCCAGCAGGCGGTGGGCGTCATCGCTCCACACTTCCACCCGCTGGTCGGCGAGGGGTCCATCGAGACGGCTACGGGAAAGGCCGCGCGGATCGTAGGACACCACGGTGTACCGGGCGGCCAGGTCTGCGGCCATGCCCTCGTACAGCCCGGCGTCGGCGGCACCGCCGGGGATCAGCAGCAGGACCGGGCCACTGCCGCGCTTTTCGTAGTGAAGCGTCGCGCCGGGCACCCGGAGGGTGCCGGTCATGGGCGAGTTCATCGGTTCTTCCGATCGTGTCGGGGCCAGTTCTCCAGGAGGACGTGGAGCGCGTCGAGCGAGCGCGCCCAAGAGTCCTGGACGTCGCGGGGGTGGTTGAACCCGCCGCTGAGCTCCAGGTGGATGTAGCCGTGGAAGGTGGCGCGCAGCAGGCGTCCCGCGTCGGTCAGGTCCGGCTCGGCCAGGCCATAGGCGCGCAGCATGCCGTACGTCAACTCGACGCTG
The DNA here is from genome assembly GCF_040655075.1 of Actinoallomurus sp. NPDC050550. Taxonomy (NCBI): domain Bacteria; kingdom Bacillati; phylum Actinomycetota; class Actinomycetes; order Streptosporangiales; family Thermomonosporaceae; genus Actinoallomurus; species Actinoallomurus sp. NPDC050550. The sequence continues at coordinate 3,728 of NZ_JBFAJC010000014.1, forward strand.
CGGCGCATCCCGGCGGAGTCGGCGTGGTCGGCGACTTCCTCCGGGGTGAACCGCATCTGGGTCGCGGCGTAGCGGCCTGGGTGGTCGAGTGCGTACTGCCGGTAGGCGTTGGCGAAGGCGACGAGCGCGTCCTTGCCGGCCCGGCCCGCCACCTCCGCGGCGATGCGGTCGGTCATCTCCTCGCCGCCGAGCAGGGCGATCCGCACGCGCAACTCCCGCAGGTTCTTGACGTGCGAGTACAGGCTGGCGTCCTTCACACCGAAGCGCCGCGCGAGCGCGGAGACGGTGACCTGGTCGAGCCCGACGTCGTCCGCCATCTCCGCGGCGGCCTCTGTCAGCTTTGCGGCACTGAGACCGGCACGCCCCATCGGCACTTCCTTTCCTAGAGCCTCTAGGAAATAGCCTAGCAGAGATAGTCGGGCGCGCGGCGGCCTGCAGGGACGCACCGGGGGCGCGTGCCGCGGTGACGCGGGTCGCGACGAGGGTGCCCGCGACCAGGCTCACGGAGAAGGGCAGGAACCCGGGCGGCTCTCCTTGGCGGGCGGTCAGGAAGGTCGGGCTGGGGCGGATCCCAGGGCCTGGATCGCGACGTCGATCGCGGTGGCCAGGTGTGCGGGGTCGTGGCCGGCGCGCTCCCGTACCCGCAGTCCGAGCACTGTGGTGAACAGCAGTTCCATGGCGGCGTCGATGTCGAGGTCGGCGGGCAGTTCGCCGCCCCGGCGGCCCTCGCGCAGCAGCGATCGCAGCGCCTGCCGGGTGACCTCGAAGGCGGCCTCGGTTCGCTGGCGGACCTGGGCGTCGGTGGTGCCGAGTTCGGTCGCGGTGTTGACCACGAAGCAGCCTCGAGCGGGCCCACCGTCGGACGGGCAGGAGACCAGCCACAGCATCCAGTCCCGTAGCACTTGGCGTACCGGACGGCCGGCGGCGTCCAGGCGCTGTTCGGCCTGAGCGGAGTCGGTGGCCCGGTAGTGGTCGAGCGCGCGAAGGAACAGCGTGTGTGCTGGTCACCGCCGAGCAACTGCCGATCGGGCTGCTGACCGCCGTGGGGTCGGCCTTGTCGGTCTCCGAAGGGACGGCAGGGCTGATGGTGACGGTGCCCAGCCTGGTCGCCGCGGTCTCCGCGCCGCTGGTTCCGGTGCTCGTCGGCGCGATGAACCGGCGGCTCCTGCTGCTCGGCTTGATGGGGCTGATGACGCTCGCCAACGCGGCCTCGGCCCTGGCACCGAGTTTCGCCGTTCTGGTGTCCTCTCGGGTGCTGGTCGGGGTGGCGATCGGCGGCTTCTGGGCCGTCGCCGGCAGCCTGGCCGTCCGGCTCGTGGCCACCGAGGACGTGCCACGGGCCACCGCGATCATCTTCGGTGGCGTCGGGGCCGCGAATGTGTTCGGCGTCCCGCTCGGCACGCTGCTCGGCGGGTTCTTCGGCTGGCGCATCGCCTTCGCGACGCTGAGCGCCCTGGCGCTCGTCGCGCTGCTCGTTCTGCTGGCCGTGCTGCCGCCGTTGGCCGCCTCCCGGCCCGTCCGCCCGCGGCTCCTGGCCGAACAGTTCGGCAATCCAGGAGTGCGCGTCGGCATCGTCGCGACATTCCTCATCGTGACCGGCCACTTCTCGGCCTACACCTTCGTGAGCCCGGCGCTTCAGAAGCTGTCGGGGATCGACGAACGATTCGTCGGTCCGTTGCTGTTCGCATTCGGCCTGGCGGGCATGGTCGGCAACTTCATCGCCGGCGCCGCGCTGGCGCGCAATCCGCACCGGACCGTGCTGGTCATCGCCGTGGACCTGGCGGCCGCACTGGCGGTATGGACCGCACGCACCAACAAGAACCTGCGATAAGCCTCCACCACCGCGTTACCCGGCGCCTGGACGAGGTCAGCGCCGACCGGATACCGCTCGGGCCGTCGTGGTCAGGCGGACAGTTCGGCGAAACGCCGGGTGTCGATGTTGCCGCCGGAGACGATCACGCCGATACGAGGCGGGACGGGGGTGATGCGGCCGGACAGGAGGGCGGCCAGCGGGGCGGCGCCGCTCGGCTCGATGACGATCTTCAGGCGTTCGAAGGCGAGCCGCATGGCTTCGCGGATCTGGTCGTCGGTGACCAGGGCGATCTCGTCCACCAGCCGTCGGTTGATGGAGAAGGTCAGCTCGCCGGGGATGTCAGCGGCCAGCCCGTCGGCGATTGTGCGGGGCACGGGAATGGAGACGCGCCGGCCGGCCTCCAGGGACCGCTTGGTGTCGTCTCCGCCCTCCGGCTCGACGCCGATCACGCGGATGCCCGAACTCAGGCCCTTCGCCGCGGTGGAGCTGCCGGCGATGAGTCCGCCGCCGCCGACCGGGGTGACGAGTGCGTCGAGGTCGCTGACCTCCTCGAGGAGTTCGAGGGCGGCGGTGCCCTGCCCGGCGATGACGTGCGGATGCTCGTACGGCGGGATCAGCGCCAGGCCACGGTCGGCGGCCAGTGCCTCACCGATGGCGACCCGGTCGCCGGTGTAGCGGTCGTAGGTGACGATCTCAGCGCTGTACCCCGCGGTCGCGTCCATCTTGGACCGGGGCGTGTCCTCCGGCATGAGGATCACCGCGGTGGTGCCGAGCTCGCGTGCGGCGAGGGCGACGGCCTGGGCGTGGTTGCCCGAGGAGTAGGCGGCGATGCCCTTGCCCACCTGCTCGGGCGCCAGGCGGGAGGCGGCGTTGTAGGCGCCACGGAACTTGAACGCGCCGATGCGCTGGAAGTTCTCGCACTTGAGGAACACCTCCGCGCCGACGAGCGCGTCGATCGTGCGTGAGCGCAGCACGGGTGTACGGTGCGCGACGCCTTTGATCCGCGCTGCCGCGTCGCGGACGTCGTCCAGTGTGACCGGCGGTGTGTTCGTCATCCTTCACCTTTTGTGGAGGGGGCGGTGCCGTCGGGTGAGGACGCGGCCCGGGCTTCGGCGAGGTAGTTGTAGGCGGAGGCGCGAGAGATGCCGAGCCGGGCCGCGACCTGCCGGGCCGCGCCGCGTACGGCGAACACGCCCCGGTCGTTCAGGTTGCGGAACAGCTCCAGGCGCTCGGCCCGGCCGAGGTCGGTCCAGGGCTTGTTCTGCCGCAGCTGGTGCTCGTCGACGATGGCGTCCAGCACGGAGCCGATGTCGTCGCCGAACGTGGTGGTCGGCACGGCGGCCGGGCCGGTGGCGCCGGCGATCTCACCGATCAGGGCGTGCGCCTGGTTGACGGCGGTGATGTCGAGGTTGACGCACAGGGCCCCGAACACCGTGCCGGTCGAGTCGCGCAGCACCATCGTGGACGACTTGATCAGCTTTCCGGTACGGGCGCGGGTGATGTAGTTCAGCTCGTCTTCGGCCTGGTCACCGCGCGCGAGGATCCCCATGCCGATCTCGCTCATCGCCCCGCCGACACCGCGCCCGGTCACCGACCCGGCGATGGCGACCACGGACTTGTCCGGGCGCCGGAAGTCATGCACGACCACCTCGCAGAACGAGCCCAGTGTGGCGGCGATGCCGTCGATCACCGGGGCGAGCGCGGCGAGGATGGCGTCCTGCTCGCGGACCTGCTCGGCCGACATCGCACCCTCCCCCGGCACCGTCGCGGCGCCCATCACCTTGCTTCGCTGACACGAAGACCATCCGCCGCCCTGGCGGCTGCTGTACGAGCGAAGCTTAGACGATTAGTCTAAGGGCTGGATATTCAGTCCAGACATAGGCCACCCTGACCCGCCGGCAGCGCGACCCGCCGCGGGCGTTCAGCGCCCCCTATACGCGTTACGGCTGACGGCCGAAGTCGTGGACGGCACGTCGCGCCGAGGCGCTGAGCAGCGGCCGCCAGTCCGCGAACCGGGCGAGCAGGGCCGGACCGTGGATCTCCCGCAGGCGGGGAGCGGAGGACAGGACGTCCAACTCGTTGGCGACCGTCAACTCGGCGAAGTCCCGGCGAAGCTCCCACGGCGGGTTGGTCACCACACCGCTGAAACGATCGACGTACGGCCCGTCCGCCGCGGTGAGGTGAGGAAGGGACCGAGCACGGTCGCAGCTCGCGTAGAAGTAGACGAGCCGTTCCGCCGCCACGCCCACGGCCTCGCCCAGCACCGCCCGGTCGGCGGGATCCCCGAGGGCGGTCGCGAATCCGTCGGTGCCGTAAAAGGCGTGGCACAGCCCTGCCAGGCGAAGGTCCGGTCGCGCGCCCCAGGCCCCGAGCATCGCCTCGACACGCTGCAGGTGCGCGAACAGCATGCCGCCCGGGTGTTCCAGCGTGTCCGCACCACGGTCGAGCAGCAATCCGATCGCCGCCGTGCGGCGGTCACCGAACCCACTGCCGGTGTGCGGTCCGGTGCCGGATGATCGCATCTCCTCCGAGCGGGCAACGGGGTCGGACATGATCTCTCCTCACGCTCGGGAGGTCGCCGGCCGCCCGCGTACGGGTCGCCGTCCGTACCGTGCGTCCCGGGGCGTCGACGGAGGACGGCACGTACGGCGGGCGGGTCGCCGCCAATGGAGAACCGGCGCCGCCGGTCCCGCCCCCAGCCTGCGACCGGCGCAGTCCTCAGTCAATCCAGGGACCTCCGGCCGGAAGCAGCGTCCGTAGCCGGCCGGGTCTTCCTTCAAGTGTGCGATCGAGAGTGGTTGAAGCTTATTCCCCTGAATCGAACGGTTGCTGCGCGATAACCTTCAACTCGTGGAGAACGTGCGCGGATCGGCGGTCCGGGAGGAGAGGGGGCTTCGCCCCGTCGACCTGGCGCGGGTGGCCGGCGTCTCGACCCAGCAGATCCGCAACTACGAGGAGGCGGGCATCCTGCCGCCCGCCGCGCGGAGCCCCGCCGGCTACCGCCGATTCGAGGAGCGGCACCGCAGCGCCCTGGTCACCTATCGGGCCCTCCTCAAGGGGTACGGCCCTCGTGCCGCGCAGGCGATCATGCACGCCGTGCATGCGGAGGACCTCCCCCGGGCGCTGACACTCGTCGACGCCGAACACGCGACGCTGCACCAGAGCCGACTGTCCCTGGAGGCGGCGAGCGAGGCCCTCGAGGCGCTCACCCGGCAGGCCCCCGACACCGAGGCCTTGCCGCGAGCCGGTTTGACCGTCGGAGAGGTGGCCGCCCGCCTGGGAGTGCGCAGCTCCGCGCTGCGGGTGTGGGAGGCCTCCGGGTTGCTCGCTCCGGGCCGCGACCCGGCCACCGGATACCGCCGCTTCGCGGCCACCGACGTACGGGACGCGCGCCTCGTCGCGGTCCTGCGCCAGAGCCACTATCCCCTGCCGCGGATCCGACCGGTCCTGGAGGGACTGCGTCGTACGGGAAGCCGCGAGGCCCTGCGCGCGGCACTCGACGAACGCCGGGACGCGCTCAACCGGCAGGCGACCGCGATGCTCGAGGGCTCCGGCCGCCTGCACGACTACATCACGACCTGAGGCCCGCGTCGGCCGGGCAGGCGACCGTCAGCGGACCAACGCCTCCTCTCCGCCGGGTCATCGCGCGCCGGACAGGAGCGGCAGCAGGACCACCAGCCAGAAGCCGGTCACGGCCGCGTACCGGAGCACGACACGGGCGGCAGCATCACGCATGCGAGCCTCGGTACGCTCACGGGCCCACGCCGCCGTCCCGGTGGGCTGCACCACGCCGGTCAGCGCTGTTCGGGCGCCGGGCCGAGGCGTTCCTCCAGCCGCTCGATGCGTGCGACGAGCGGCTGGAGTTGCTGCTGGACGGCGGTGGCCAGGACCTGGACGGGATCGGCGGCGGAGGTCTGGGCGCGCAGGTGAACGTAACCCGCCAGGGCAGCCGTCACGGCACGCCGGGTCAGCCGGGGTTCGGCTCCGTGTGCCAGCAGGACCTGGCCGGCCGTGCCGTCGGGTTCGGTCACCAGGCCCAGGAGCAGGTGCTCGCAGCCGACGTAGTTGTGCCCGAGCGCGGTCGCCTCGGTCACCGCGAGTTCGAGTGCGCCGGCGGCAGCGGTGCTGAAGTGCACCGACGAGTCGTCCTCCGCGCCGCCTTCCTCGGTGCCCGTCTGCCGTTCGAGGTCGCGCTGGATCTGGGCGGGGTCGATGTCCAGGGCTCGGAGCACGTGCAAGGCCAGATTTCCGCCTTCGGCGACCATGCCGGCGAGCAGGTGTCCGGTTCCGACGTTCGCGGAGTCACCGGCGCGAGCGCGGTCGACGGCCAGCTTGATCACGGCTCGGGTCCGAGCGGTGAAGGCGGGCAGCCGCTCGTCCAGGTCGTCGGCTGACAGCTCGCTCAGTGCGGTCTGCCGGATGGCGGTGACGCGCCGTACCGCTTGTTCCAGGGCGCGCTGGCAGACCGCCGACACCGGCACGCCGGCGTCCTTGACCGCCTCTGCCAGGTCGTCGGGCAGGTACACGTTGATCTTCGGCACGACCGGTCCTCCCTATGGGGGGATGATGGGGTTAGTTAATTTATACCCCCTTGAGGGTTATAGCAAAAGGGACAAGTCCCCCATCGGGGGTATTACGCCGCTGACGCTGCCGGTTTCGCGGGTTGAGGAACATCGGAACGAAAACCGGCCCAACACTGGAGGTTCCATGCCCAAGGGCTACTGGGTCAGCGCCTACCGCACCATTTCAGACCCTGAGAAGCTGGCTGCTTACAACAAGCTGGCCGGTCCGGCCGTCGAGGCCGGGGGCGGTCGGATCCTCGCCCGTGGCAGTCGGATCGTGGCGCATGACGCCGGAATCGCCGAGCGCACCGTCCTGATCGAGTTCGACAGCTTCGAGCAGGCCGTCGCGGCGCACGAGAGTGCGGCCTACCAGGAGGCGCTGGTCGCCCTCTCCGACGGCGTCGAGCGCGACTTCCGCATCGTCGAAGGCATCGACTGACCGAGGTCCAGTCGGATCTTCACTGAAGGACTCTGTCGGGAATCTTGAGGACGGGCAGTTAACGATCGTGACGTTGCGTCAGGCTCGTAGGATCCCGCCGCTGACCGCGCGGGTCGCCAGCGCCAGCAACCCCCACGGCACTACCGCGATGTGGATCCGAGACCGCCTCGACGGCCTGTGGAACGACGAGGACTTCACCGCCTGGTACCCGCGCGATGGCCGCCCCGGGCTCTCCCCGCCCAGCTCGCCACGGTCTGCGTGCTGCAGTACGTGCTGAACCTGTCAGACCGCCAGGCCGCCGAGGCGGTGCGCTGCCGCATCGACTTCAAGTACGCCCTCGGCCTGGAACTGGAAGACCCCGGCTTCCACCACAGCGTCCTGTCCGACTTCCGCGACCGGCTCGCCGAGGGCGACCGCGCCGACCGGCTGCTGGGCCTCGCGCTCACCCGGATCCGGCGGGACGGCTTGCTCAAGGGCGGCGGCACCCAGCGCACCGACTCCACCCACATCCTGTCCGCCGCACGGGAGCTGACCCGCCTGGAGCTGGTGACCGAGGCGGTCCGCGCCGTCTTGGAGGCCATGGCCCACCACGCGCCGCCAGGCGTGACCATCTAAGCAATCCCAACCGCAGCCCCGCCGACCAGCCCGCAGCAGGGGCTGGTCGGCGTCTCCCGATGAGCGGCGGTCACTCGCCGTCTACGGCATCCGGATCACGCAGTGGTCGCACGCCTCCGGGCAGGTCGGGGAGCTGGAAGGAGTACCGGCCGAGCATGTTGATGTGGTGCCGCACGAATGGCGAGAGGCGGGCCACGTCCTCGTCGCGGACGTCGAAGCCGTCCGCGCGCAGCTGGTTAACTGCGGCGTCCGTGTACCGCGTCGTGAACAGCACGAGGGCGTTGAGGACCAGGCCGAGCGCGCCGAGCTGGTCTTCCATGCCGTCCTGGTAGCGCTGGTAGAGCTGCCCCGAGCGGCCGTGGAAGATCTTCCGGGCGAGGGAGTGACGGCCCTCCTTGAGGTTGGCCTGCACCTTGGTCTGGCGGCGGTAGCCGGGCTCGTCGGCCAGGCGCAGGATGTGCAGGGACTTGGCGATCCGCCCGTAGTGCGCGATCGCGTCGCCGAGCGGGGTGGGGCGCCCGTCGCGCGACAGCATCCGGATCACGTCGTAAGCGCGCACCGCGCCGGTGTGGATCGAGCCGATGATCCGCAGGATGTCCTCCCGGTGCCGCTCGATGCGGGCGAGGTCGACCCGGCCGCGGGCCGTGTCCTGGAAGGCGCCGTAGTCGGCGCTGCGGTCGATGCGCCACATCTTCTGGTCGGGCAGGTCCGCGAGCTGCGGCGCGTACGCGAATCCGGCGAGGGTGAGCAGGCCGAACACGATGTCGCTGTAAGAGGCGGTGTCGGTGACGATCGTCTCGGGGCGCTTGCCGCCGTCGCGATCGTAGAGGACGTCCAGCACGTACAGGGAGTCGCGCGGGGTGCCGGCCACCACCTTCTCACCCAGCCCCGCCGCCTGGTCATTGATCATGTTGAGCCAGGTGGCGCCGCCCCGGCGGCACGGTCAGCAGGGAATCGAGCACGGCCCGCTGACCGGTGCTCAGCAGCCCGTAGAGGGTGTCCCACAGCCGCTGGTTCGCCGCCTCCCGCACCGAGGCGACCAGCCGGGCCAGCGTCGTCACACCGGGCAGCGGCACCCGCCGCTCCCGCAGCCACCCCACCGACGCATCGAACAGCGCCTTCGGGCCCTCCCCGGTCGTCCAGGCCCGCGCATCCACCCACACCCGCAGCTCCGCCTCCGCCTCGGCGAACTCCGTGTACTCCAGGACCCGCCGCAGCTCACGGACGTGATCGAGCCGAGTGTTCTCCCGATCGCCGTACGTCTTCAGCACCGACGCGTCCGCGATACCGAGCTGCTCGGCGAGATAGTCGGCCACCTCCGCCGGCACGTCGATCGGGTCGTCCAGGAACACCCCGAGATACCGCGCGGTCGTGAGCTGGGCCGCGAAGCCCAGCCGGTTGTGCGCCCGCCGCTTCGGCTCGATCAGCGCCCGGTCCGCGTCGTCCAGGAAGAAGAACCGCTCCAACTCCGTACGGGACGGTGCCCGGTCGTACGCCGCGTACGCCGCAGCCTGCGAATCCGTCAGAAACTCGACCGGCACCCCGGGCCTCCAGACAGTCAATGATCACCACGACTGCCGAAGGCCCCGCCCCCGTAGAGCCCCATGTCAAAGCGCTCTCAGGCCCGCGAAGGGCTTAGCGCCGGTTTTTGTTCCGATGTTCCTCGACCCCCGTTTCGCCACGAAGAGGTGTCCGCTCATACCGATGCGCGGACGACGGCGCCCTTGAGGAGTGCTCGTGTCGCGGTTCGCTCGCGGATGATCGGTGGTCGCGGGTGGGGCGGTGTCAGCTTTCAGGCCGTGCCTGTGCCGGCAGACCGGTCCCGGAGAGGGCGCGCAGATCGTCGAAGGCTTGGAGGAGATGCGTGTCCAAGCTCTGGGAGGAATCGTCGATCCAGGCTTGGGCCGCTTGGTGAAAGGCGGCCCAGCCGGTCTGCGCGGCCAGGCCGGCCAGCCGGTCCGCGACATCGCGCTGCCGCAGTGCCTGCGCTACCGCGTCGGTGAGCGACGCGGCCTTGGCCAGTTCGCGTTCGCGGAGCGCTGGTGTCACGGCGATGACTTCCAGCCGTGGTTCGGAGAACGGGCGGTTGTCCTCGAGGATCCGCCCGGCTTTCCGGAAGGCCCAGAGCAGTATCTCGAGCGGCTCCAGGCCATCGGGCGCCTCGGCCACCGCCTGCATCAACGCGGCGCGCAGGTCGGCTTCGCCGTCGAAGAGCACCTCGCGCTTGTCCGGGAAGTGCCGGAAGAACGTGCGCTCGTTGACGCCGGCCCGGGCGGCGATCTCAGCCGTGGTGGTCTGGTCGAACCCGCGCTCCCGGTACAGCTCCAGGGCCGCCTGTTGAAGGCGGCGGCGCGCGTCTGCTCCGCTCCGTGGCACGCCCTGAGGCTACCGGATGTGCCAGCGACCGGCGCTACCTTGCGCCAGTGACTGGCGCTACGTGTAGAGTCGGCGACTGGCGCTACTTAGCGCCAGTCGCTGGCGTTAAATCGGGAGAGTGTTCCATGCGTGTCTTCGTCACTGGTGGTTCCGGCCTGACCGGCCCCGCCGTCGTCGCCGAGCTCGTCACGGCCGGCCACACCGTCACCGGTCTGGCGCGCTCGGACGCCGCCGCCGCTCGGCTGGAGTCGCTGGGCGCCACACCACACCGCGGTTCCCTGGAAGACCTCGACAGCCTGCGGAGCGGCGCCGAAGCCGCCGACGGCGTCCTGCACATGGCCTACGGTGGCGACTTCACCGACCTCGACGACATGATGCGGCGCGACCGGACCGCGATCGAGACGCTCGGCCGACCGTTGGAACACTCGGGCAAGCCGTTCGTCAGCACCTCGGGCACGCTGGTCATGCCCGCCGGCCGGGAGAGCACCGAGAAGGACGAGCCCGACACAGCCGGCATCGCCGCCTTCCGCATCGTGGGCGAGCGAGCTTGCCTGGGCTTCGCCGCCCGGGGAGTACGCGCGAGCGTCGTCCGGCTCGCTCCTACCGTCCACGGCCCCGGGGACTACGGCTTCATCGGCATGCTCGTCGCCACCGCACGAAGGACCGGCGTGTCGGCCTACGTCGGCGACGGCGGCAACCGGTGGCCCGCAGTGCACCGGCTCGACGCGGCGACCTTGTTCCGCCTGGCCTTGGAGAAGGCTCCTGCGGGCAGCGTGCTGCACGGAGTGGCCGAAAACGGTGTCACCCTGAAGAGCATCGCGGAGACGATCGCCCAGGGCCTCGATCTGCCCACGGTCTCGCTGACCCCGGACGAGGCCGCCGCACACTTCCCGAGCCCGTTCATGGCCACCGTCTACGGCATCGACGCGCCCGTCTCCGGCTCTCACACCCAGGAGCTGCTTGGCTGGACGCCCACCCACCCGACCCTTCTCGACGACCTGGAACACGGCGATTACCTCGCCACGCCGGCCTCCTCACCACGTTAGATATGGCCCCGGACGAACTCGGACGCTCAGCCGGCGGCGCGATCGGTGAGGGAGCGGCGCCGCACGGAGATGTCGGTCAGGGCGTGCGGCTGCCAGGCGCCGTCCGAACGGTACAGGTCGGTCCCGGGAGGCGTGATCTCGTCGATCCGGTCGAGGGTCGCGTCGTCGAGGGTGAGCGAGGCGCCCTTCAGCGTCTCCTCCAGCTGCTCCATGGTCCGCGGGCCGATGATCACAGAGGTCACCGCGGGATGCGCCACCGGAAAGGCCGTCGCCAGCGCGGGCAGTGAGCAGCCGAGGTCGGCGGCCAGCTCGACGAGCGCTTCGACGGCCTCGTACTTCCTGGCGTTCTCCGGCAGCGCGGGATCGAAGCGTCCCGGCGTGAGGGAGGCGCGGCCGGTGGAAAGGTCGACGGGCCGGCCCTTGCGGTACCTGCCGGTCAGGAATCCCGACGCGAGCGGGCTCCAGGTCAGGACGCCCATGCCCAGGCGGCGGCAGGTCGGGAGCACCGAGGCCTCGATCCCCCGGGCGAGGAGCGAGTACGGCGGCTGCTCGCTGCGGAAACGCAGCAGGCCGCGGCGCTCGGCGACGTGGTGGGCCTCGACGATCTCCTCGGCGGGGAAGGTGGAACATCCGAAGGCGCGGATCTTGCCCTGGTGCACCAGGTCGCTCAGCGCGGAGAGCGTCTCCTCGATGTCGGTGGTGTGGTCGGGACGGTGGATCTGGTAGAGGTCGATCCAGTCGGTCTGGAGCCGCCGCAGGCTCTCCTCGACCTCCTTGATGATCCAGCGTCGTGAGTTGCCACCCCGGTTGCGTCCCTCCCCCATCGGGAAGTGCACCTTGGTGGCCAGCACGACGTCGTCGCGGCGGCCCTTCAGGGCCTTGCCCACGATCTCCTCCGACTCCCCTGCGGAGTACATGTCGGCGGTGTCGACGAAGTTGATCCCCTGGTCGAGGGCCGCGTGGATGATGCGGGCGCACTCGTCGTGGTCGGGGTTGCCGACGGCGCCGAACATCATGGCGCCCAGGCAGTGGACGCTCACCTCGATGCCGGTGCCGCCGAGAACGCGGTAGCGCACGATCGTTGCTCCTTGTCGGTGGTACGGGAGGGCGACCACGTCGGTGATCGCGGAGCCGTCGGCAACCCCGATCCGGCAGGCGGCCCGGCTCCGCCCGTACCTTAGGAGCTAGAGTCGGCTCTAGATCAACTCCGTGGCCCGGCATCCGGGCTGCGCGCACTGGTCGCCGGGGTGCCGGACCGTGGAGGTCAGTCCGCCGATGGCGGCGAGGAGGGGCCGCGGTAGGGCAGCGTCTGGCTGTAGACCACGTTGGTGGTGGTGCTGCCGAACTGCGCGAGCTCGTCGACGAGCCGTTCGAGGTGGGCCATCGACCCGGCGGCCACCTTGAGCGTGTAGCAGTCCTCGCCGGTGGTCCGCAGGCACTCCAGGATCTCCGAGCGCCCGGCGAGCAGCCGGCGCAGCGGCTCATGCCGGCTGCCGGGGTACTTCAGCCGCACCACCGCCAGCACGGTGAAACCGACCTTGCCCAGGTCGACGTCGGCGCGGTACCCGGCGATGACGCCCAGCGACTCCAGCCGCCGGACCCGCTCGGTCGTCGCCGAGGCGCTGAGACTGACTCTGCGCCCGAGCTCGGTGAGCGCCAGCCGGCCGTCGCGTTGCAGCTCGCTCAGGATCGCCCAGTCGGTCTCGTCGAGATCCTCGGCCATTCCCGAAATGTACCGGCAGATCAACGGCATCCCGCCCCGTACGCCGTGAACGATCTCTTCAAAGGTGGCGGAACGTCTCGCTAGCGTTGCCCTTATGCGAATCGGGGTGAACGTACCGAACTACGGGCCCGGGACCGATCCGGACGTGCTGTGCCGCTGGGCGCGGACGGTGGAGGCCCTCGGCTTCGACCTGCTGATGATCTCAGACCACGTGGCGGTGACGCCGGACGTCGCCGAGCAGTATCCGGCTCCGTTCTACGAGCCGTTCACCACGCTGTCGTGGCTGGCGGGCGTCACCGAGCGGGTCCGGCTCGGAACCTCGGTGCTCATCGCGCCGTACCGGCATCCGCTGCTCGTCGCCCGGATGGCGGCCAACCTCAACCGGATCAGCGGAGGACGGCTCGTCCTCGGAGTGGGCGTGGGCTGGGCGCGCCAGGAGTTCGCGGCGCTCGGGGTGCCCTTCGAACGGCGCGGCCGGCTGACCGACGATCACCTGCGGGCCCTGCGCGCCGCCTGGGCGGACGAGGACGACTACCGCAGCGGCTCGATCCCGATCTGGGTGGGCGGCAACAGCGAGGCGGGCATGCGCCGGGCGGTCCTGCTCGGCGACGCGTGGCACCCGCTGCGCGACCTCACCCTCCCCCGGCTGCGCGACGCGGCCGGCCGGATGAAGGACCTCGCCGACGAGCTGGACCGTCCGGCGCCCGCGCTGACGCCGCGGATCCTCCTGCGCCTCACCGACTCCCCGGTCACCGGCCCGGACCGCGTCGCCGGGGAGGGCTCCATCGAGCAGATCGTCGACGACCTCGAACAGCTGCGTCTGCTCGGCGCCGACACCGTCGTCCTCGATCCGTTCGGCGGAGACCCGGCCGAGACGCTGCACCCGCAGACGGCATGGCGGGCGCTCGCGACCGTGGCCGACCACTGGGACCTGAGCACTTCTCACGAAACGGAGAGACAGTGACATCTGACAACGAGAGATTCCTGCGCCGGGCCATCGAGCTCGCCGCCCGGTCCCGCGCGGGGGGCGACGCCCCCTACGGATCGCTGCTGGTCGGCCCGGACGGCGACGTCCTCGCCGAGGACCACAACACCGTCACGAGGGACCGCGACATCTCCGCCCACCCGGAGCTGAAGCTGGCCCGGTGGGCGGCCCGCGAACTCGACGCGGCGACTGCGGCGGCCACGACGATGTACACCAGCTGCCAGCCCTGCGGGATGTGCTACGGCGCCATCCAGCGCTCCGGCCTGGGCCGGGTGGTGTTCGCGCTGTCCACCGAGCAGCTCAATGGACTCAACCCCGGCGGCGCCTGGCCGCAGCTGCCGCAGGAGGGCCCGGCGCTGTACGACGAGGCCCGTGTGCCGATCGAGGGCTTCTACCCCTGACGGCGCCTCGACGCGGCGCATGCCGCGTCGGGGGCGTTGTTCCCGAGTCACGGCGATGCGCCATTCGGCCGAAGGGGCCTCCTAAGATCGAGTGGTGTTGAAACCCGACTACCCGATCCTCACCGAGCGTCTGCACCTGCGCCCCTACACCCTCGACGACTTCGACGCCCTCTATGACATCCACTCGCGGCCGGAGGTGGCGCGCTACCTGTACTGGGACGCCCGCGATCCCGACGAGGTCCGCGAGGCCCTGGAGAAGAAGATCCGCTCGTCGATGCTCGCCGACGAGGGCGACGCGTTGCAGCTGGCGGTGGTCCTGCCGGAGACCGGCGCGCTCCTCGGGGACGTCGTGCTGTTCTGGACCAGCCGCGAACACCGCCAGGGCGAGGTCGGCTACATCTTCCACCCCGACCACGGCGGCCGCGGCTACGCGACCGAGGCCACCGCGGTCATGCTGCGCCTGGGGTTCGAGGGCCTGGGCCTGCACCGCGTCGTGGGCCGCCTCGACGGCCGCAACGCTGCCTCGGCGCGCGTGCTCGAACGCCTCGGCCTGCGCCGCGAGGCGCACCTGGTGCAGAACGAGATGGTCAAGGGCGAGTGGACCGACGAGGTGATCTACGCGATGCTCGAAGACGAGTGGCGGGCCCGCCGGTCCGGGTAGCCCGGTCATGCGCAGGATCCCCCGGCGGCCGGGCCGCCGGGGGACGCCGGTTTCAGGCGATGCCGGGCAGGAGTGCCGCGGACCAGCTGAAGTTCGTGGAGTTCAACGGTTCCCCGGTCAGCGGGTCGTAGTTCTCCATGATCGGACGGTCGCCGAGCAGACCGTCGGCCGACCGCCACAGCCGGTCCGCGGCGGACGCGGCGTCCGTGCCGTAGCCGTACCCGCGCAGGCCCGCCAGCGCGAAGTACGCCTGGTCCAGCCACACCGGGCCGCGCCAGTACTCCTTCGCGTCGAAGTACGGTGAACTTTTGGCCACCGTCGGGAAGGGCACCTTCGTGGCGAACTCCGCGGGGTCGGTCAGCCTGGCCCGGACCCGCGCGGCCTCGGCACCGTCGGCGACCCCGGCCCACAGTGGGATCGCGCCCTCGATGCCCCGGCCCCGCTCCACCAGCCGCCGCCCGGTGGCCAGGTCGGTGTCGTAGAAGAAGCCGGTCGCCGGGTCGTACATCTTGGTCCGGATCGCCGCGGCGAGCGTCCGGGCCTGCGCGGTGTACCGGGCGGCGGCGTCCCGGTGCCCGAGCCGTGCCGCGATGGCCGCCAGGTAGCGCTTCTCGGCGACGAGGTAGGAGTTGAGGTCGACCGACTCCTGGTTCAGCGAGTAGCCGACCAGCCGACCGTCCGCGTCGCGGTTCTCCACGGCGGTGGTGCCGAGCGCGGCGTCGAAGCGCGGGGCGTTGTCCATGCCGCTCTCCCACGCCGCCGCCTGCCGCCGTTCCTCGGGGCTGTCGTTGGCCGGGTCGACCGTGGCGCCGTATTCGGCCAGGCCGTCGTGGTCATGGTCCCGGTCGCGGTACCACCAGTCGTGGTAGGCGACCAGCTTCGGATACATCTCCTTCAGGAACGCGGTGTCGCCGTTCGCCCGGTAGACCTGCCAGACCGCCCAGGCGGCCAGTGGTGGTTTGGAGTTGCGCTCGTTCCAGTTGCCGCCGCCGCGCGTCGGGTCGTTGTAGAAGAGGCAGTCGGGGATCATCCCGGCGTCCTGCGGGCGCGTGGGCGAGTCGGGGCGGACCTGGTAGTCGAACATCGACCTGATCTGCGACTCGGCCAGCGCGGGGGCGAAACGGGCGACGCCGACCGCCTGCTTCCAGGTGTCCCACGCCCAGAACCCGCCGGTGAACCACTTGTAGGAGATGGACGGGGTGATGCCGTCGTGCTTCAGCATGCCGGCCGCGCCTCGCCAGTTGGTGATCAGCGTCTCGACCGACTTGACCACCGCCCGGCGCCGTTCGGCGGGCACGCTCCGCGTCGCGGCCGTGACGTAGCCGCGCCACCGCGCGTCGTCCTGGGCGATGGCCCGCTCCGGCCGGCGCAGCAGGTCGTGGACGACCGCCGCCTCCCGGCTCCGCTCGGCGGCGGTGAAGGTGTAGGTCTCGGTCCAGGTCAGCGCGGTGGTGCCGCGTGGCGCGACGGTGCGCGGGCGGACCAGCTCGGTGACGTAGGAGTCGCCGGTGACGGTGGTGCGGACCGGCTCCGCGTGCGTGACCTCGAACCGTTCGGTGCCGTCGGTGAGGTAGTCCCACGTCTGCCGGACGCGGGCGAAGTCGACGGCGACGCCCTGACCGGTGGCGTGCAGCGACGGGGCGCTGCGCATCGGCTCGGCGTCCGGCCGCAACAGGGCGCCGGTCCAGCCGACCTCCAGCGTGCGCGCGGCGGTGCCGGTGTTCTCCAGGTACGCGCGCACGAGCGCGCTGCGGCCGCTGCCGAACCGCAGCTCCAGGGTGAGGCGCAGCCCGGGCAGGTCGTACGACTGGCGCAGCAGGCCGGGCAGGGCGGTCAGCACCGGCTTCTTGGCGGTGGCCAGGTCGATGTCCCGGCCGTTCTCCCGCAGCCGGATGCGGGAGAACGCCTTGCTCAGCCACCAGGGGTACTCCTGGGCGATGTACATCGGCCCGGAGAAGCCGCCGTAGGTGGACGGGTCCTTCGGCAGCGCGTAGGCGTGCCACGCGCCCCGGTCGGCGAACACGTTGATGGCGTTGACGTCGGCGGGCAGGGCGTTCGAGGGGACGCCGTGCAGGTCGAGCACGTCGGCGTACCCGGCCGGTGGTGGCGCGGCGTACGCGGCGGGAAGGGCGGTGACGACGAGGGCCGAGCCGAGCGAGAACCCGGCCAGGGCATGCAGCGATCGACGCATGATCACCTTTCGTGGGGAGAGGAGCGGCCGTCAGCGGGCCGTCTTGAGCACCGCCGCCCCGAGCGGGGGCAGCCGGAGCGTGCCCCGCACAGCGGTGCCGGTCAGCAGCTCGATCCCGCCGGGCACGGGCAGTTCCGTCTCCGCGCCGGCGTGGTTGAGCAGGAAGAGGTAGGAGGCGTCCGGGCCGTCGCGGCGGGTGACCTCCACGCCGTCCGGGGCCTCCAGTACGGGCCGTACGCCCGCGTCGGCGAAGGCGGCGTCGAGGACGACGCCGATGTCCTCGCCGAGATGGCAGCCGAGGTACCAGGAGCGGCCCGAGCCGTACGCGTTGCGGGTGACCGCCGGGCGACCGGCCAGCGGGCCGGAGGCGTACGCCCCGACGACCTCGGCCGTCGTCGCGGTCAGCCACTCGCTCCACAACGTCGCCGGCACGACACGGTCGCCGAGCGCGATCCCGGCCGTCTCCCCGTCGGCGATCGGCCAGAACTCCTCGACGGCCACGCCGAGCACGTCGCGCAGCGGGCCGGGGCAGCCGCCGTCGTGGATGTGGTCGTGCTCGTCGGTCACGCCGCTGAAGCAGCCGCAGACCAGCCGGCCGCCGCCCTCGACGTAGGCGGTCAGCCACCGCGCGGTCTCCTCGGTCACCAGGTAGAGGTTGGGGGCCAGGACGACGCGGTAGCCGTCCAGCGGTGCCCCCGGTGGCACGAAGCCGACGGTCACGTTGCGGGCATGGACCGGGGCGTACCACGACGCGGTCAGCTCGCGCAGCCGCAGCCGGGCCGAGGGGTGCTCGTCGAGTTCGAGCGCCCACCAGGAGTCCCAGTCCAGGACGATGGCGACGTCGGCGGTCAGCCGGGTGCCCGCGACCTCGCCGAGGCGGGACAGCTCCCGGCCGAGCCGTACGGTGCCGGCCCAGCGCGGCGACGCGACGCCCCGGTGCGGCAGCAGCGCGCTGTGGAACTTCTCCGCGCCCGCCCGCGACGCCCGCCACTGGAAGTGCAGGACGCCGTCGGCGCCGCGCGCGACCGTCTGCAGCGACCACAGGCGTTGCAGCGCCGGGGTCTTCGGGACGTTCACCGGCCGCCAGCTCACCGCCGACGGGGCCTGCTCCATCAGCAGCCACGGCCGTCCGCCCTTGAGGGAGCGCATCAGGTCGTAGTTGAGCGCCGCGCCGACGTGCGCCGCCGGGTCGGCCGGGTCCGGGTAGGCATCGTCGGACACGAGGTCCTCCTGCGCCGCCCACGCCCAGTAGTCCAGCGCCTTGAACATCGACATGAAGTTCGTGGTCACCGGTATGTCGCCGCGGACCTCGTCAAGCACCGCCTTCTCCGCCAGGTAGCAGGCGAGCAGCGCGTCGGAGCAGAACCGCCGCCAGTCCAGCACCTGGGTCGGGTTGACCGGGCCGGGCGCGGCGCGTGGCGGCTCGATCTCCTCCCACGCGCCGTACCGCTGGGACCAGAAGTCGGTGCCCCACGCGGCGTTCAGCGCCGCCAGGCCGGTGTACCGCTCCCGCAGCCAGCGACGGAAGTCGGCGGCCGAGACGGGGCAGAAGCACTCGGTCACGTGGTCGCCGTACTCGTTGTGGACGTGCCACAGCGCGAGCGCGGGATGGTCGTGGTACCGCTCGGCGATCGCCCGCGCGAGCCGTACAGCCGCCCGCCGGTAGACCGGTGAGGACGGGCAGTAGTGCTGCCGTGAGCCGAACTCCAGGCGCACGCCCTCGGCGGTGACCGGCAGCACCTCCGGGTGCGCGCGGACCAGCCAGGCGGGCGGCGACGCGGTGGCGGTGGCCAGGTCGACGCCGATGTCATGCCCGGCGAGCAGGTCGAGCAGCCGGTCGAACCAGCCGAAGTCCCAGGTGCCGAGGCCGGGCTGCAGCCGGGCCCAGGAGAACACCCCGACGGTGACGAGGTTGACCCCGGCCTCCTTCATCAGCCGGACGTCCTGCGCCCACGCCTCCTCCGGCCACTGTTCGGGGTTGTAGTCGCCGCCGTACAGCAGGCCCGGGATCCGGGTCAGGCGGTCGTTCGTCCGCGTCATCCCTTGACCGCCCCTCCGAGCAGCCCGGACACGAACTGCTTCTGGAACACGAAGAAGACGAGCATCAGCGGCAGCGTCGCCAGGAACGAGCCGAGGATCAGCCCGGAGTAGTCGACGTGGCTCTGCCCGACGAGGGTGTACAGCGCGACCGGCGCGGTGTACTTGTCCTCGGTGTTCAGCATGAGCAGCGGCCACAGGAAGGCGTTCCACTGGCTCATGAAGGTGAAGATGGCCAGGGCGCCGACCTGCGGGCGCACCACCGGCAGCACGATCCGGTAGAAGATCCGCAGGTCGCCGGCGCCGTCCATGCGGGCCGACTCGATGAGCTCGTCGGGGAAGTCCAGGAACGCCTGACGCATCAGGAAGATGCCGAAGGAGTTGGCCAGGAACGGGATGATGACGGCCTGGTAGGTGTCGATCCAGCCGAGGTTCGACATCATCTGGAACAGCGGCACGAGCAGCACCTGGAACGGGATCATCATGGTCGCCAGCACCAGGCCGAGGAGCAGCCCGCGGCCGCGGAAGCGGTACTTCGCCAGGCCGTACCCGCACATCGCGGAGATCAGCGAGCTGAGCACGGTGTAGACGACCGCGATACCCAGGCTGTTGGCCATCACGCGGGTGAAGCCGATGGAGTGCTGCAGCGACACGAGGTTGTGCAGCAGCCGTCCGCCCGGCAGGAACGGCGGCGGTGAGCGGAACAATTCGGCGTTGTCCCGGGTGGAGGCCACCACCATCCAGTAGAAGGGAATGACGCTGACCACCGCGCCGGTGGTGAGGAACAGGTAGCCGGCCACGCGGCCGAGCAGGCGCGGGCGCAGGGTTCGGGTCGGGCTGGTCATCGGCGCGACCGGTCCTTTCCGAGGAAGCGGAACTGGGCGAAGGAGATCAGCCCGATCAGCAGGACGACGACCCAGGCGATCGCGGCCGCGTAGCCGAAGTCGAGCTGCTCGAAGCCGACCTTGTACAGGTAGAGGACGGGCGTCATCGTGGCGTTGCCCGGCCCGCCCTTGGTCAGCACGTAGTTCTCGTCGAAGAGCTGCAGGGTGCCGATGCTCGAGGTGACCGAGCAGAAGAGGATCACCGGCCGCAGCTGCGGGACGATCACCCGGGTGAACGTCGTGAACGCGCCCGCGCCGTCGATGGCCGCCGCCTCGTACTGCTCGCGGCCGATGCCCTGCAGCCCCGCCAGCAGGATGATCGCGTTGTAGCCGGTCCACCGCCAGGTGATCGAGCCGATCAGCGCGACCCGGGCCCAGCCGGGGCTGTTCAGCCAGTCCGCCCCGGGCAGGCCGACGGCGTGCAGCGTCTGGTTCACCATGCCGCCGTCGGTCTTCAGCAGCACCCGGAACACCACCGAGTAGGCCACCAGCATGGTCACGGCCGGCAGGAAGTAGGCGATGCGCCACGTCGACCGGAACCGCAGCCACGACCGGTTCAGCCCGTATGCCAGCAGCAGACCCAAGCCGATCATGACGGGCACCTGCACGATGAGGATCAGCCCGGTGTTGCGCAGCGACGCCCAGAACACCGGGTCGTGCAGCATCCGCCGGTACTGGGCGAGCCCGACCCACGTCTGCACGCCGTCGCGGTCGGCGGTGAAGCTCTGGTAGACGCTCGCCAGCAGCGGATAGGCGAAGAACAGGACGAACAGCGCGGCTGCCGGCCCGGCGAAGATCCACGGAGTGATGCGTGGCAGGCCGCGCCGTCCTCGGCCCCGGCCGGGCCGTGGCCCGGCCGGGGCCGGCGCGCGCACGGCCTCTCGTGTCACGTCGACGGTCACGGCGTTACGCCACCGGGCGGCCGGTCGCGGCGGCGATCTGCCGGGCCGCCGAGTTCAGGGCCTTCTGCGGATCGTCGTGGTGCAGGACGATGCCGGAGATGGTGCCGTTGACGATGTCGGCCGCCTTCGACCCGTCCTTGGTGTACTCCACCGGCGGCACGGTCTTCTCCAGGTCGGCGAAGGTCTTGAAGACCGGCCGGCCTCCGTAGTAGTCCTGCGGGCCGCTGACGTACGGGTCGTTCAGCGCGGGCAGGAAGGCCGGGAAGAGTCCCTCGTTCTTCAGCATGGACGCCTGGTTGGCGCTGTCGGCCAGCGCGAACTCGACGAACGCCCACGCCGCCTGGGGGTTCTTGGTCTGGCCGGCGACCGCGAGGGTCGAGCCGCCGTCGTTGGACGTGCGCACGCCGCCGGGGTCGAAGGCGGGCAGCGGGACGACGCCGAACTTCCCCTTGAGCTCCTTCATCTCGTCGGTGAGGGTGCCGGACCACCACACGGCGTACGGTGTGGTGGCGACCTTGCCGGACTTGGTGGCCGCGACCAGGCCGTCCCAGCCCTTCTCGAAGTCGATCAGGCCCTTGTCGGCGAGCGTCTTCAGCAGCGTCGCGGCGCGGACGGCCTGCTGGTCGGCCACGACGACCTTGCCGTCCTTGAAGTACCGCTGGCCCTGCTGCTGGAGCATCATCGGGAACGTGCTGTCCTCGGCGGGGTCCATCACGAGCAGCTTCTTGCCGGTCTTCGCCTTGATCTGCTCGCCGGCGCGCACGTAGTCGTCCCATGTGCGGATCGAGGCCGGGTCGACGCCGGCCTGCTGGAACAGGTCCGTGCGGTAGAACAGCGCGCAGGGGCCGCTGTCCCACGGCAGCGCGAACACCCGACCTCGCTCGTCGGTGACGTTCGCCCAGGTCGCGGGGGCGAAACTCGACTTGTAGCGACCGGCCAGGGACGTCAGGTCGTACAGCCCGCGCGGGAAGTTGCCGATGTAGCTGGGCAGCTTGTCGCCCTCGACGGTGAGCACGTCCGGAAGGCCCTGCCCGGACCGCATGCCGACGGTGATCTTGTCGTAGGCGTTGTCGTAGCCGATGTCGACGACCTTGATCTTGACGCCGGGGTGACGCTGCTCGAAGGCGGGCGCGAGCCGCTTGAGCGCCTTGGCGGCGACGTCCCACGACCACACGGTGACCTCGCCCTTGAGCGCGGCGGCCGAGCCGGACGTGAGCGCGGGGCCCGGCTTGCGGGCCGTCCCTCCGGTGGCGCAACCGCTCACCGCGAGCAATGCCGACATCACGCCGGCGAACCCGGCGGTCAGCACCGACCGCCGTTTCAGGCTCGTCGCCATCTTGCCTCCCAGGGCTGGTATGAAGAATGCTGTATACAGCACACTGCATCATGTGCTTTCGTCAAGAGGGTGCGACGAGAAACTCGAAAGCGAGGGCGCCTGTGAGCGTTCATCCGTACATCCCCAACTCCGTACCGGCCATCAAAGAGCAGATGCTGGCGGCGGTCGGGGCGGCGAGCACCGAGGAGTTCTACGCGGACGTGCCGGAGAGCATCCGGCTGCGCCGCCCCCTGGACCTGCCCGCCCCGCTGCGCTCGGAGGCGGAGCTGGTTCGGCACGTCGGCGCCCTGCTCACCCGCAACACCGGCACCCACGAGGCGCTCAGCTTCCTCGGCGCCGGCTGCTACCAGCACCACGTGCCGGCGGTGGTCGACGAGGTGATCAACCGCAGTGAGTTCCTCACCGCGTACGCGGGCGAGCCGTACGAGGACCACGGCCGCTTCCAGGCGCTGTGGGAGTACCAGTCGCTGATGGGCGAGCTGCTGGAGATGGACGTCGTCAACGTGCCGGCCTACGACGGCTTCCAGGCGTCCGCGACCGCGCTGCGGATGGCCGGCCGGATCACCGGGCGCCGCCGCCTGCTGCTCGTCACCGCCATCGACCCGGACGAACTCTCCAAGATCGACGACTACGTGCGTCCCGTGCACGACGTGGTCGTCGTCCCGGTCGGCGCCGGCGGCCGGGCCGACCTGGACGCCGTGCGCGCGGAGCTGGCGGCCGGCGATGTCGCGGCGGTCTACGCCGAGGCGCCCTCTTATCTCGGCATCGTCGACCCCGCGCTGCCGGAGCTGGGCGGCCTGGCGCACGACGCCGGCGCGCTGTACGTCGTCGGATGCAACCCGATCTCCCTCGGCGTCGTCGCGCCGCCCGCCGCGTACGGCGCCGACATCGCCTGCGGTGACATCCAGCCGCTCGGGCTGCACCTGGCCTACGGCGGCCTGAACGGCGGGTTCATCGCCACGCACGACGAGGAGCGGTTCGTCGCCGAGTTCCCCTCCCGGTTGTTCGGCCTGGCGCCCACCGCCGTCGAGGGCGAGTACGGCTTCGGCGACGTGGCCTACGAGCGGACCTCCTTCGCGCTCCGCGAAGAGGGCAAGGAGTGGGTGGGCACCGCCGCCGCGCTCAACGGCATCACCGCCGGGGTGTACCTCGCGCTCATGGGCCCGCAGGGCATGCGCGAGATCGGCCAGACGATCATGGCGAACACGCGGTACGCGATCCGCCGGCTGGCCGAGGTGCCCGGCGTCGAGGTGCCGTACGCCGACGCGCCGCACTTCGCCGACTTCACCGTTCGCTTCACCGGGGCGCGGACGGCCGCCGAGGTGGGCGACGCACTGCTGGAACGCGGCATCTTCGGCGGCCGCGTCCTGTCGCCCACCGACGCCCTGTACTGCGTCACCGAGGTCCACGGCAAGGACGACATCGACCGCCTGGCCACCGCCCTGCAGGAGATCGCTAAGTGAACACCGACCGCGCCACCGTGACCCCCGCCGACGCGAAGATCGGCCCGAAGCCGCCGCTGCGTCGCTTCCACCAGGCCCGCTGGGACGAACCGCTGCTGTTCGAGCTGAGCAGCCCCGGCGAGCGGGGCGTGCTGGTCCCCGAGCCCGAGGTGCCGCTCGACGACAGCCTCCCCGAGGGGCTGCGCCGCGCGGCCCCGCCCGCCCTGCCGGAGCTGTCGCAGCTGCACGTGCTCCGGCACTATCTGCGGCTGTCGCAGGAGAACCTCGGCGTCGACCTGAACATCGACGTCGGCCAGGGCACGTGCACGATGAAGTACAGCCCGAAGGTCAACGACCGGTTCGTCCGCGACCCGAAGCTGGCCGAACTGCATCCGCTGCAGGACGAGCGGACCGTACAGGGTGTCCTGGAGATCATCTATCGGCTGGAGCGGATGCTGCGGGAGATCTCCGGCATGGACCGGGTGTCGCTGCAGCCGGGCGCCGGTTCGGCGGCGATCTACGCGAACGTGGCGATGATCCGGGCGTACTTCGCGGCACGCGGCGAGCTGGAGCAGCGGGACGAGGTGATCACCACCATCTTCTCGCATCCGTCCAACGCCGCCTGCGCCAAGACGGCCGGGTTCAAGGTGATCACGCTGTACCCGGACGCCGACGGCTACCCCGACATCGAGGCGCTGAAGGCCGCCGTCGGCCCCCGCACGGCGGCCCTCCTGATCACCAACCCGGAGGACACCGGGATCTTCAACCCGCGGATCGAGGAGTTCGTCAGGATCGTCCACGACGCGGGCGGCCTGTGCGCCTACGACCAGGCCAACGCCAACGGCATCCTCGGCATCACCCGGGCCCGCGACGCCGGCTTCGACCTGTGTCATTTCAACCTGCACAAGACGTTCTCGACGCCGCACGCCTGCGGCGGGCCGGCGGCGGGCGCCTGCGGTGTGACCGAGGCGCTGGCGCCGTTCCTGCCCACACCGACCGTGGAGTTCGACGGCACCCGCTACCACCTCGACGACGACCGGCCCGAGTCGGTCGGCAAGATCCGGCCGTTCTACGGCGTGGTCCCGAACCTGGTCCGCGCGTACGCCTGGATCATGTCGCTCGGCGCGGAGGGCCTGCGGGAGGCCGCCGAGGTCGCGGTGCTGAACAACAACTACCTGATGAAGAAGGTCCTGGAGATCCGTGGCGCGTCCGCCCCGTACGCGGCGGGCCGGCGGCGGATCGAGCAGGTTCGCTACAGCTGGGCGAAACTGGCCGAGGAGACCGGCGTGCACACCGAGGACATCGGCTACCGCGCCGCCGACTTCGGCACGCACTACTGGACCAGTCACCATCCGTTCGTGGTGCCGGAGCCGATGACACTCGAGCCCACCGAGTCGTATTCAAAGGCGGACCTGGACGAGTACGCGGCGATCCTGGCCGAGGTCGCCCGCGAGGCGTACGAGGAGCCGGAGACCGTGCGGACCGCCCCGCACAACTCGACCGTGCACCGCGTCCGGCCGGAGACGCTGGAGGACCCGGAGACCTGGGCGGTAACCTGGCGCGCCTACCAGCGGAAGATCCTGGGCGAATGAGGTTCGGGCTGGTCGTCAACCCGGTCGCCGGGCTCGGCG
The DNA here is from genome assembly GCF_040655075.1 of Actinoallomurus sp. NPDC050550. Classification (NCBI taxonomy): domain Bacteria; kingdom Bacillati; phylum Actinomycetota; class Actinomycetes; order Streptosporangiales; family Thermomonosporaceae; genus Actinoallomurus; species Actinoallomurus sp. NPDC050550. The sequence goes on from NZ_JBFAJC010000014.1 coordinate 28,772, forward strand.
GCCGGGTCGGCCTCAAGGGCAGCGACGGCGTGGACGTCCAGGATCGGGCCCGCGCCCTCGGCGCGATTCCCCGGGCGGGCGAGCGCGCCGCTCTCGCGCTGGCCGAGCTGCGCTCGCGGCTCGGCGCCGGCCTGACCGTCCGGACCGCCGCGGGGGCGATGGGCGCCGACGCGGTGACCGCGGCCGGGCTTCGGCCCGAGGTCGCGTACGAGCCGGGCTCCCCCACCACGGCGGCCGACACCAATGCGGCGGCCGCCGTCCTGGCCGGCGAGGTGGACCTCCTGTTGTTCGCGGGGGGCGACGGCACGGCCCGCGACGTCCTGGACGCGGTCGGCGCGTCGGTGCCGGTCCTGGGCGTGCCGACCGGCGTGAAGATGCACTCGGCGGTGTTCGGCGTCGGCCCGCGTGCCGCCGGGGAGGCGGCCGCGCTGATGGCGGCCGGTGGCACGGCGCTTCGCGACGCCGAGGTGATGGACCTGGACGAGGACGCGGTGCGCGCGGGCCGCGTCTCGGCCCGGCTGTACGGCCACCTGCGGGTGCCGGACGTCCCGGTCCGGATCCAGCAGCGCAAGGTGGGCGGCTCGGTCACCTCGCCGGCGTCCGTCGTCGGGATCGCCGCCGAACTGCGCCGGCGGCTCGGCCCCGGCGAGCCTCTCGTCCTCGGCCCGGGCGGCACGATGCGCGCCGTCGCCGCCGCGCTGGGCGCCGACGTTCCCGTCATGGGGGTGAACGTGCTGGACCGGGACGGGCGGTTCGTCATCGCGGACGTCTCGGCGGCGAGACTGGAGGAGATCGTCCGGGCGACGCCCGCGTGGGTGGCCGTGACACCGATCGGCGGGCAGGGCTTCCTGCTCGGCCGGGGCAACCAGCAGATCTCCCCGGCCGTGCTGCGCGCCGTCGGCCCGGACCGCCTGCTGGTCGTGGCGACCGAGGCCAAGCTCGCCGCCCTGGGCGGCCGGCCCCTGCTCGTCGACACCGGCGATGAGGACCTGGATCGCGAGCTCACGGGCCACCGGCCCGTGCTGACGGGGTACGGGCGCTCCGCCATGTACCCCATCCGTTGAGGAAGGACCGAAGAATGATCTCTCTTGCGGGCAAGCGGGCCGTCGTGACCGGCGCGGCCTCGGGCATCGGCCGGGCCACGGCCGAGCTGCTGGCCGAGCTCGGCGCCGCCGTCGTGCTGGCCGACGTGGACGAGGCCGGCGGAACCGAGGCCGCGAAGGCCATCGGCGCGGCCGGCGGCCGGGCCGTGTTCGTCCGCTGCGACGTGTCCGACGCCGGCGACTGCGAGCGCGTCATCTCGACCGCCCGGGACACCTTCGGCGGCGTCGACGTGCTGTTCAACAACGCCGGGATCATCCGGCGGTCCACCGTGTGCGGGATCACCGAGGACGACTGGGACCGGGTGATGGCCGTCAACATCAAGTCGATCATGCTGCTGAGCCGGCACGCGATCCCGCTGATGGAGGCCGCCGGCGGCGGCAGCATCATCAACACGGGCTCGGGTTGGGGCATCAGGGGCGGCGCGGACGCCGTATCGTACTGCGCGTCCAAAGGCGCGGTCGTGAACATGACACGCGCGATGGCCATCGATCACGGTCCGGCGAACATCCGGGTCAACTGCGTCTGCCCGGGCGACACCGCCACCGGCATGCTCGCCGAGGAGGCGCGGCAGCTCGGCGGCTCGCTGGAGGCCTTCTATGAGGAGGCCGCCGACCGTCCGCTCGGCCGGATCGGCACGCCCGGCGACATCGCGCGGACCGTGGCGTTCCTGGCGAGCGACGCCGCGTCGTTCGTCAGCGGCGCGGTCATCGCCGTCGACGGGGCCGGAACCGCTTGACCGCTGGACCTGATCGCCGGCCGCCGGAGAAGGGATGATAACCAGATGCCGATCGAGCGCCGTCCGTTGCGCGAACAGATCAAGGACGAGATCCTCGACCGACTGGGGCGGGGTGAGTTCGACCCCGACCAGCCGATCAACGAGACCGTCCTGGCGACCGATCTGGGGGTGAGCCGCACCCCGCTGCGGGAGGCGCTGATCGGCCTGGAACGCGAGGGCATCATCGTCAGCGAACGCGGCCGCGGGTTCCGGTTCGCGCCGATGAGCGCACAGGAGTTCCGTGACCTGACCACGATCGTGGCCAGCATGGAGTCCCTGGCGCTGGAGCTGTCCGAGCCGGAGTTCCTCACCTCGATCGCGCCGCGCCTGCTGGAGGAGGCGCGGGCGTTCTCAGCGCCAGAGGCGGAGTACGCCGTGCTCGAACGCTACGACGACGCCTGGCATGATCTGATGTTGTCCGGCTGCCCCAACGAGCGCCTGATGGATCTGATCACCTCCCTCAAGCTGACCATGCGCCGGTATGAACGCGTCATCATCGGTGACCAGCAGGTGCTGGAGCGGTCGGCGGAGGAGCACGAGCGGATCGCCGAGTGCCTCCAGGCCGGCGACATCGACGGCGCGGTGGTCGCGCTGAAGGTCAACTGGCGCAGCGGCATGGAGCGCATCCTCGAACGCCTCGATCACTGATGCTCGGGGAGTCGCCCGGCCGTCCGTCCGGCCGGGCGACGGAGTCGACCGACGCGGACGGTCGGCCGCCCTGACGGTGGGCCGGTCGCTTTCCGGCCGATGAGACGTGGAAAACGAGTCGATCGGGCCGGCCCGCACACCGTACGATCACCGACCGTGAGTAGCAGATTGCGCCGGTACGCGGCGGACAACGCGCAAATCGCCGCCGATGGCCGGTACACCACAGCGGACGGCACCGTCGTGGCCGTGGGCCCGGCGCTGGAGGCGGCGATGGCGGGCACGGTGAGTCACCCCGCCGACGTGCGGATCGCGCCTCCTCCCCCGCGGGACGGTGACGGGACGTGCGTCGAGGTGACCGCCGAGGGCAGCCTGCAGGCGGCCCGGCGGCTCCACCTCACCGGCACCGGCCGGATCGCCGTGCTGAACTTCGCCTCGGCCCGCAACCCCGGCGGCGGCTACGTCGGCGGCGCCCGCGCGCAGGAGGAGGACCTCTGCCGTCACTCCCTGCTGTACCCGTGCCTGCTGCGGGCCCCGGACTACTACGACGCACACCGCGCGTCCCCCGACCTGCTCTACAGCAACCGCGTCATCTGGTCGCCCGACGTGCCGGTGCACCGCGGCGACGACGGCGAGCTGCTGGCCGAACCGTACCCGGTGTCGTTCCTGACCTGTCCCGCCCCCAACGCCGGTGAGGCGGTGCGCCGGGATCCGGCCGTACGGGACCGGCTCCCCCGGGTGCTGCACGAGCGGGCGTGGCGGGTGCTGGCCGTGGCCGCCCACCACGGCGCGCGCCGGCTGGTCCTGGGCGCGTGGGGATGCGGGGTGTTCCGCAACGATCCGCATCAGGTCGCCGCGGCGTTCCACGCGCATCTGAGCACGGGCGGGGAGTTCCACGCCGTGTTCGACCACGTCGTCTTCGCGGTCTGGGACCGTAAGCCGGACTCGGCCAACCGCGCGGCGTTCGCCGCCCGTTTCGCGGCCGAGACACCGCATCCGGGCTGAGCGCCTCGCGACGCGGTCAGCGACCGGACGGGTCGGCGATCCGCAAGGCCGGCCGCCGAGCCCGGCGCGGTCAGGGCGTCGGCCTCCCAAAGGCGTCGGGCCCTGACCCCTGGCGGCAGAGGGCGTCGGCCTGGCTCAGACCTGGGCCGGCTGCGGGTCGGCTACCCTCGCCGCGTGGAGTTGCGGCAGCTCAGATACTTCTGCGCGGTCGCCGACGAGCAGCATCTGGGGCGCGCCGCCGAGCGGCTGGGCCTGCGCTCCCCGTCGGTGAGCGAGCAGATCCGCGCGCTCGAGCGCGAGCTCGGCGCGCGCCTGTTCGACCGGACTCCGGGCGGCATGTCGCTCACTCCGGCCGGTGACGCGCTGCTGCCGGAGGCGCGCCGCACCCTCGCCGCGGCCGCGCGCGCCGCACGCGCGGTTCGCGAGGCCACGGCGCCGGTCCGCGCGTGCGTGATCGGTGTCCCGCCGGGAGTGCCGCCGGATCTGCCGCGCCGGCTCCGGGAGGCCGCTCGTGGCGCTCCGCTGCGGTTCGAGGACCTGCCCAGCGGCGACCAGCCGTCCCGCGTGCGGAACGGGGAGCTGGACTGCTGCCTGCTCACACTGCCCGCCGAGGACGCCGGCGGGCTGATCACCGCGGTGATCCACGACGAACCGCTCGGCGTGCTGATGGCCGACGCGCACCCGCTCGCCGCCCGTACGGTGGTCGACTGGGCGGATCTGGGCGGGCAGGAACTGCTGTGGTTCCGGCGGGATCTGGCGCCCGGCTATCACGACGACGTCCTGGCGGCCTGTCATCGCGCGGGATGGCGGCCGCGGCCGCGAGTCGTACGGGCCCGCCGCGCCATCGTGCTGGCCGAGCTGACCTGCGGTGACCCGGTCGTCGCGCTGCGGCCAGCCTGGGACACCGGGCCTGGGCTCGTGTGGCGGCCGCTGGCCGCCGAGCCGCCGCGGCTGCGGTACGCGCTGGCGTGGCCGGGTGACGTCCATCACTCCGGACCGGCCGGCATCGCCCGCCGCCTGGCCCGTTAGGCGCCGCCTCATCCGCGTGAGGCGGTGCCTCGTGGACGCCGCGCGACGGCGTCGGTTTACCTGGCCGCATGTTCCTGCTGATGCTCAACTACCGCGATGGGGCCCTGGACCGGCTCGACCGGGTCCTGCCCGGCCACTACGCGTACGTCGACCGGCACGTCGCGGCCGGTACCTTCCTGCTGACCGGTCGCCGGGTCCCCCGCGTCGGAGGGGTCATCCTCGCCCGCGCCGCCTCCCGTACGGAGGTCGAGCAGATCATCGCCGAGGATCCGTTCCTGGGGACCGGCGCGGTCGCCTACGAGGTGATCGAGATCGAGCCGACCCGCTGGGCGCTGCCCGGCCTCGCCCCTTCGGCGCCGCCGCGGGATGCATCGGACGGGCCGGGGCGTCACCAGGGGTAGGTGCCGCCGTTCTCGCTCAGGAACACCCCGGTCGGGCCGTCGTCGGGCAGGGTGACCTGGCGGGCGATGTGGGCTCCGCCTTCCTCGGCGCTGATGTGACCGGTGTGGTCGTTCAGGTCGGTCGCGCAGAAGCCCGGAGACAGGGCGTTGACCCTGATGCCGGTCTCGCGCAGCGTGTTGGCGTAGATCAGGGTGATCGCGTTCAGGGCGGCCTTGGAGGAGTTGTAGGCGAGCAGGTTCGCGTACTGCCACAGCGGCGAGTCCGGGTCGGTGAGGAACGCGACGGTGCCCAGCCCGCTGGAGACGTTGCCGATGACGGCGTCGGGTGACCTGCGCAGCAGCGGCAGCATCGCGTTCGTGACGGCCACGACCCCGAACACGTTGGTCTCGTAGACCTCGCGCAGCGCTGCGACGGGCATCTCGGCCGGTGGGTACGACCGGTCGCGGCTGATGCCGGCGTTGTTGATCAGGATGTCCAGCCGGTCGTGGGTGTCGGAGACGAACCGGGCCGCCGCCGCGATCGTCTCCGGGTCGGTCACGTCGAGGTGGACGAAGCGGACGTCGAGGCCCTGCCCGGCCAGTTCGTCCGCGGCCGTGGTCCCGCGCCCGTGGTCGCGGGCGCCGAGCAGGACGGTGTGCCCGGCGCGGGCGAGCTCGCGTGCGGTGGCGAAGCCGATGCCCTTGTTCGCGCCGGTGATCAGGACGATCTTCTTGGGGTTGTTCATGGCCCTCACCCTGGCCGCCGGAGAATGCGGCCGGGAGAGACTCGCTGAGGCTGGTATCGACGGTCCCATGGTCACGGCGTCGCCGGTCGGGCACCCTTGGGGGCGTGAGCGAACTCGACCGCGTGGAGCTGGCCGCGTTCCTGCGGCGCAGTCGCGCCCGGGTCCGCCCGGCCGACGTCGGGCTGGAGGGCGGGCCGCGGCGGCGCACCCCCGGCCTGCGCCGGCAGGAGGTCGCGCAGCTGGCCGGTATGTCGGTGGACTACTACATCCGCCTGGAGCAGGGCCGGGGCCCGCGGGCGTCGCGGCAGATCCTCGCCGCGATCGCCCGGGCGCTGCGCCTGTCCGACGACGAACGCGACCACCTGTACCACCTGGGCGGGGAGGTGCCCGGCCCGCCGGCGGGGCCGGCCCGCGACGTACGGCCCGGGGTGCTGCACCTGCTGGACCGGCTCGACGACACCCCGGCGCTGGTGTGCGACGCCACCTACGAGGTCCTCGCGTGGAACGCGATGGCGGTCGCCCTGCTGGGCGACTTCTCCCGCCTGCCGCCGGGCGAGCGCAACCTGATCTGGCGGTTCTTCACCGACCCGGAGGCCCGCGCCCGGCATGACGAGGAGGGCGCGCGTCGGTTCGCCCGGGAGTCGGTCGCCGATCTGCGCGCGGCGGCGGCCCGTTATCCCCACGACGCGGGCATCCGCCGCCTGGTCGGGCGGCTTCGCGCGGCCAGCCCGGATTTCGGCGAGCTGTGGGCCGAGCATGACGTCCAGGTCCGCCGCTCGGCGAGCAAGCGGCTGCGCCATCCCCTCGTCGGGTGGCTGGACCTGGACTGCGAGGGGTTGCACGACCCGCACCGCGACCAGTGGACGATCTTCTACACGGCCGCGCCGGGCACCCCGTCTCATGAGGCGTTGCGCCTGCTCAGAGTGGTCGGCACCCAGGACCTCAGCGTCCGGGAGGCTTGAGGCCCGCCGCGCCGAGGGCTGGACCACCGTCGTTCTGGAGCCGCGCGGGCGCGGATGACGGTATGGCCGGATCGAGCCGGACCCTTGCGTCGTGATCATTCTTCCTCTACAACGCGTAGTACTACTAGTTGTAGAGGACGGGTGGCATGCGTGTTCTCCACGGACGCGGCGCCGACCGGTGTGGCCACCTGGCAGGGCCTGATCCCGGCGCCCTTCGACCTCGGCTCCCGCGTCCTGCTGTTCGTCGGACGCCAGGGCGACGTCGGGCTGAACCCCGCAGGCGATGGCCTGCTGCAGTGGCTCATCGACGTCCCGTGGCGGCCCGGCAACGGCTCCGACCGCCCGGACCGCGCGCTCGCCGCACTCCGGGCGAGGTTCGGGGCGTGGGCCTCACCCGTCCCCGACCTGCTGGAGACCCTGTCGGAGAAGGACCTCGAACTCTTTCCGCACCACCGGCACCGCGTCCCGCGCCGATGGCGGCACGGCCGGTGCGCCCTGATCGGCGACGCGGTGCACACGATGCCGCCCATCCTGGCGCAGGGCGCCGGTCAAGCGCTGGAGGACGTCGGGGCGCTGCTGCGCGGCCTCGCGGACGCCGGCCGCGCGACGGGTTCTGGCGCCGGCCCGGATCCGGCCGCAGCACTGCGCTCGTACGAGAAGAGCCGCCGGCGGCAGGCCAGGCTGGCCTCGGCGGTGTCCACCCGGAGCCTCGCGACCGCCGGACCGCGGACCGCGTTCCAGAGCGAGACCGCGCTGCGCCTGACGGCCGCCATCCCCGACCGCCTGGCGACCTGGTCGTTCGGGAGGCTGATCCGAGGTGTCAGCGACCGGCTCTGAGCCGGGGGGCGGAGGGAGTCCGGTGGTCGTGGGTCAGTTGAACATGGCGACCATGCTGTTGGGTGCGTCATCGCCGAACATGACCTGGTAGATGTCGTCGTCTCCGGCTTCGGCGGCCGCGCGCGTGAACATGGCCTGTTCGTACTCGGCGAGTGCGGCCTCCATGTCGTCGGGGTGCGCGGCGATGGCCTCGCCGAGTTCGGCGCCGTCCTGCATGGCCAGGTTGGCGCCTTCCCCGTTCGGCGGCATGAGGTGGGCGGCGTCGCCGAGCAGTGTCACCCCCGGCGCACGATCCCAGCGGTGCCCGATCGGCAGTGTGAAGAGGCGGCGCAGGACCGGGGGGGTGTCGCTGTCGGTGATCAGGGCGGTGAGCTCGGGGGCCCAGCCGTCGAACTCCTCGACGACACGCGAGGTCACGGCCGCGACATCGTTGAAATCAACATCGGCGAGCCAGTCCTGTGGCTTCAGCAGTTGCGTATACGCGTGAAGGGTCCCGCCGCTCTCCCGGTGAGCCAGGATTCCCTTGCCCGGCGCGAGCGCGAAAAGCGACCCGGCGCCGACCGCCTTCGCGGCGGCGGGATGGCGGGTGTCACCGTCGAACAGGAAGGTCTCGACGACCGAGACGCCGACGTATTCGGGGGTGGCGTCGGAGAGCAACGGACGAACCCGCGACCACGCGCCGTCCGCACCGACGAGCAGGCTCGTGACGACGGAGGTGCCGTCGGCCAAGCTCACTTCATAGCGGCCCTCGTCGAGGGCCTGCGCGCCGCTGGCCTTGTGCCCCCACCGGACGATGCCGTGCGGAAGCGAATCGAGCAGTAGCCGCCGGAGCTCGCCGCGCTGCACCTCGGGACGCTCGCCGGTGCCGTCGTCGGGTCGGTCGAGCAGAACGGTCCCCTCCCGGTCGAGGATCCGGTAGGACTCGCGGCCTTCCAGGATGAGCTCGCGAAACCCCTCGGACAGGCCGGCCGCCTCGAGCGCCGGTTGGCCGTTCCAGGGGTGAATGTCGAGCATCCCGCCCTGCGTGCGCGCCGTCGGGGAGGCCTCCGCCTCGTAGACCGTGGCCGGGATTCCGTGGACGTGCAGGACTCGAGCGAGCGTGAGGCCGCCGAGTCCGGCGCCGATGATCGTGACGGGAGTGCGCATCGTGGCTCCTTCGGGATCGAGGCCGCCCGGTGAGGTCCGGCCGAGCACTCTGGTATGCCGTTCCAACATGGAACGGCGCTCCATGTTGGAACAGCGCTCCAGACATGTCAAAATGGCGGCATGGCAACGCGGACGCGCCGGTCACAGCGGCGCACAGAGGCGCTCTCCCGCGAGCGCATCGTCGAGACCGCCGTCGAGCTGCTCGACGCGGACGGCGAGGGCGGGCTGACCTTCCGGGCGCTGACCGAGCGTCTCGCGACCGGGCCCGGGGCGATCTATTGGCATGTGGCGAACAAGGGCGAGCTGCTCGGCGCCGCCACCGACGCCGTCGTCGCCGCCGCTCTGGCCATCGAGCCCGCCGAGTCTCCGGACGCGCCGCAGGAGGCGGTCCGCGCCGTCGCGCTCGGCCTGTTCGACGCGATCGACGAACACCCGTGGCTCGCCACGCAGCTCGCCGTGCAGCTCTCCCGCAGCCCCTGGGGACCGGTGACGCCGCGGATCTTCGAAAGCGTCGGCCGGCATGTCCGCGCGCTCGACGTGCCCGAGGCCGGCTGGTTCACGGCGACCTCGGCGCTGGTGCACTACATCCTCGGCGCCGCCGGCCAGAACGCCGCGAACGCCCGCCTTCCCGGGCGCGACGTGGACCGCGCCGAGTTCCTCGACGCCGTGTCTACGGCGTGGGAAGAGCTCGACCCCGACGACTACCCGTTCACCCGGGCCATCGCGGACCAGTTGCGCGAGCACGACGACCGCGAGCAGTTCCTCGCCGGGATCGATCTCGTCCTCACCGGCATCACCGCTCTCCGCCGGCCCAGTGGATAGACCTGCACCCCATCCCGGACGTTCTTCCTCCGGGCTTACGGAACCGAGTGGTGGACGCTGAACAGCGGTTCGGGGCCGTGCCGGTCGGGTTCGGAGGGCAGCGGGGCCATCGGCGCGCGGTCCTCGGCGCGCTGCTCGAACGCGAGCAGGTGCCGTTTGCGGTGCAGACCGCCGCCGTACCCGGTCAGGTCGCCGGAGGAGCCGACGACGCGGTGGCAGGGCACGATGATCCCGACGGGGTTCTTGCCGTTGGCCAGGCCGACGGCGCGAGCGGCGGTGGGCCGGCCGAGCCGCTCGGCGAGCTCGCCGTAGGAGACGGTCGCACCGAAGGGGATCTCGCACAGCGCCGCCCAGACACGCTGCTGGAACGCCGTGCCGGTCAGCGCGAGCGGCAGGTCGAAGACCGTCCGCCGGCCGTCGAAGTACTCCTCCAACTGCCGGACGGCCGCGCCGAACGGCGCGGGATCACGCTCGCCGAAGGTGTGCTCCTCGGGCCGGTACCGCTGCCGGTCCATGTACAGGCCGGTCAGGACGCCGTCGGCCGCGACCAAGGTCAGCGGGCCGACGGGACTGTCCATCACCGTGTGCGCCCGGTGCTGCATCAGTGCTCCTTCTCGAAGGTCAGGCGGGCAGCCGGTTGATCGCGTGCTGGCCGGTCGCCCACAGGTACTGCACCGCGTACGCGCGCCAGGGCCGCCAGGCCGCGGCATGCCGGGTGAGGGCCGCGGGGGTGACGGGCAGGCCCAGTTCCCGCGCCGCGGTGCGCACGCCCAGGTCGGTGGGGACGAACGCGTCCGGGTCGCCGAGCGCCCGCATCGCGATCATCTCGATGGTCCACGGTCCGAATCCCGGCAGCGCCGACAGCAGCTCCCGCGCCCGCCCCCAGTCGCTTCCCGCCCCCAGGTCGATCTCCGCGCGGGCCAGCGCGCCGATCAGCGTGGTCAGCGTCGTACGGCGGGTTCGGGGGAACGCCAGCGTCTCCGGGTCCAGCGCCGCCAGGGCGTCCATACCGGGGAACAGATGGGTCAGGCCGCCTTCGGGGTCGTCGACGGCCTCGCCGTGGGCGGTGACGAGCCGGGCGGCGTGGGTGCGGGCGGCCGCGGTCGACACCTGCTGGCCGAGCACGGCCCGCACGGCGAACTCGGCGGGGTCGACGGTGCGCGGCACGCGGCGGCCGGGGTCCTTGTCGATGTGCGGGGCCAGCAGCGGGTCGGCGCGCAGCAGGTCGTCGACGGCGATCGGGTCGGCGTCCAGGTCCAGCAGCCACCGGCAGCGGCTGATGGCGATGGACAGGTCCCGCAGGTCGGTCAGGTGCAGGCGGCAGGCGATGTGATCGGGGGCCGGCCGCAGCGAGACGACCCCGTGGCCGTGGGGCAGGCGCAGGGTGCGCCGGTACGCGCCGTCGCGCCACTCCTCGACGCCGGGCACGCCGGTCGCCGCCAGGTGCCCGAACAGGTTGTCGGGGCACAGCGGCGCACGGAACGGCAGCCGCACCGACAGGGCGCCGGAGGTCGCGGCGGGGTGCCCGCGGGCGACCCGGTCGCGCAGCTCGGTCGGCGACATCGCGAACACCTGCCGCACGGTGTCGTTGAACGCCCGGACGCTGGCGAACCCGGCGGCGAACGCGACGTCGCTCATCGGCAGGGAGCTGGTCTCGATCAGCAGCCGGGCCGTCTGGGCGCGCTGGGCGCGGGCGAGCGCGAGCGGACCGGCGCCGAGCTCGGCGCGCAGCTGGCGCTCGATCTGACGGGTGCTGTAACCGAGCCGGGCGGCCAGGCCCGGCACGCCCTCCCGGTCGATCACCCCGTCGGCGATCAGCCGCATCGCGCGGGCGACCAGGTCGGCGCGTTCGTTCCACTGCGGGGAGCCGGGGCTGGCGTCCGGGCGGCAGCGCTTGCACGCCCGGAACCCGGCCTGCTGGGCCGCCGCGGCGCTGGGGAAGAACCGCATGTTCTCCGGCTTCGGCGGCACGACCGGGCAGCTGGGGCGGCAGTAGATCCCGGTGGTGAGCACCGCGGTGAAGAACCATCCGTCGAACCGTGCGTCCTTGGACTGCACGGCGCGTACGCAGCGTTCCACGTCCTCATGCATACCGACAAGCATCGCCCGTGGCCACCGCGTTCTGCTAGCGGGAATCCGACATCACCCTGCGGGCCGCCGGGCCGGGGCCCGGCGGCACCCGGGCGGATCAGCCGGGGCGCAGGCCGTGCCCGCGGCCTTCATCCCTGGTCATCGGGGCAACACCGCCGCGTCGATCCGGGTCATCAGGGTCTTCAGCACGCGGCCGCCGCGATCGTAGGCTCGCACGGTCACCTGTCGCTCCTGCCCGGCCCCGGCCAGGGAGGCCCCGGTCCGGGCGGCCCGCCAGAGGAAGAATCCGCTCGACACTGCGGCGTCCTGGGTCCGCCCGTCGGGAAGGGTGAAGGTCACCCGGGCGACGTCGGGGGTGACACGGCCGGCGACGTGCTCCTCGATTCCCTCCGCGTCGGCCCGGCTCCGGCTCTGTTCCTTGGTGCCGAGCACGCCGCCGGCCTGATCGTCCATGACGATCGGCCCGGTGAAGGCGGGGAAACGGCCCCAGCTGTTGGCGGTCTGCCCCGGGATCCGGTCGCTCGGGCTCGGCCGTCCGGAGTTGTCGAGGCTGCATACGCGGTGCGCGACGGTGCTACCGAGGAACACCGCCTGCCCCCGGGAGTCCCGGTAGGCGACCAGGATCCGGAAGTCACGGACGTGTGTCCCCGGTCCGGTGCGCCCGGGATCGACCTCGCCGATCCTCCTCGGAAGCGATGGCGAAGGAATGTCCGGGTCACCGACCATGCACGCGCGGACCGTGGCGAGCTGCGCCGCCGTGTTGGCGGGCAACACCGCGTGCCCGTAGGTCGTCGCAGACGCGACCTCCCGTGGCCCCGCCGCGGGCCTGGACCCGCCGCCTCCGTGCCCGATCGGCACCAGCGCCACCGCGGCGACACCGCCGGCGGCCACCACGGCCCCGGCGCCGAACCGCGCGGCACGCCGCCGGGCCGCCCCGCGCAGAGCCCGGTCGGCGAGTCGCTCGGACAGCCCTTGGCCGGCCTCGGTGTGGTCGGCCATCCGCCGCAGCGTCTCCTCGAGCATCTCGTCCTGGCGTGCGGTCATCTCAGCTCCTCATCGATTCGGCCGGGGGCGCTTCGGTCAGGGCGGCGAAGTCGGGCACGAGTTCGCGCAGCCGGGCCACCGCGCGGCTGGTCTGGCTGCGGACGGTCCCGACCGAGCAGCCCATGATCCGCGCGACCTCCGCCTCGGGCAGATCCTCGAAATAGCGCAGGACGATCGCGGCCCGCCGGCGGGGCGGCAGGGCCAGCAGCGCGCGCTCGAGCGCGAGCCGCAGATCGACCTCTTCGCTCCGGTCGGCCACCGCGGGTTCGGGCAGGTCCGCGCTGACCGTCTCGCGCTTCCATCGCGGGCTGCGCCAGCGGCCCACCTGCTCGTGGTACATCGCCTTGCGCACGTACGCCTCGGGGCTGTCGCGCACGTTCCCCCAGCGGCCCGCCGTCTTGGTCAGTGCGCTCTGCAACAGGTCCTCGGCCGCGTGCCGGTCGCCGGTCAGCACGTACGCCAGCCGCAGCAGGCTCGGCGTCCGCGCGGCGACGAACTCGGTGAACTGCCTGCGCGCCTCAGCGTTCACGGGTCTCCTCTCGTCCTGTATCCCCGTAGACGCGCGTCGGGCCCGCCGCTATGCCGGGCGGCGGCCCGTCGGTGCGCCGGGGCCCGGCGCCGACGGCCTACCATCGGAGGATGTCGGTCACGGGGGGAAGCCCACAGCCCGGTCTGCCCTGGACGGGGCGGCCACGGCGCGCGGATCTGATCTGCTGGGCCGGGATCGCGCTGAGCGGCCTGTACGGCCTGGCGCTGATTCCGCTGCGCCCGCTGCTGATCGGCAAGAACCCGGTGCTGCTGGAGTTCCTGACCGGCAGCATGACCTCGATCGTCACCGCGGGCGCGTTCGCCCGGGTCGGGGAGGTGTCCCTGCCCCTGGCGGTCGCCGCCGCCGTACCCGGCATGATCATGTTCGACCCGTTCTTCTGGTGGGCGGGACGGCTGTGGGGCCGGGGGATGCTCACACTCGCGGCCGGGCGCGGCGCCCGGGGCGCGCGGCTGATCGCCCGCGCCGAGCGTCTCGGCCACCGGCTCGGCTGGGTCGGCCTCGTCCTGGCCTACTACGTGCCCGTCCCGGCGGCGCTGCTGTTCGTCATCGCCGGGTGGACGGGCATGCGCCTGGTGACGTTCGTGCTCCTGGACGCGCTCGGCGCGCTGCTGTGGATCGCCATGCTCACCGGCCTGGGCTACTACCTCGGCCAGGACGCCGTCGACGTCGCCAAGACCATCTCCCACTACGGCACCTGGATCTCGATCGGCCTGGTCGTCGCCGTCCTGGCCGTACGGAGCGTGCGCGGGCGCCGTGACGCCGGCGCCGAACCGGTCGCCGCCGAGGACACCTCGGCGCCCGCCGAGCGGTCCGAGGTCGCCGCGGACGGCTGACCTCCTCAGCCCGGCGGGGGCGGGAGGGAGTCGAGGCCGGGGGCCGGCTCGGGCCACACCAGCAGCACACGGCAGGGCGCGTGGTCGACGACGAATCGTGTCGGCGGGGCCAGGCTGCGGGGCCCCAGCCGGTCGCGGGCGCCGTCGCGTGCGCAGATGAGCAGGTCGGCGTCCTCGGCGGCCCGTACGACCTCGCGTTCGATCCGGCCGTGGCCGGCCTGCCGCGTCGCGGGACGCCCGAGCCGGGCGGCGGCGGCCTCCAGGAGGTCCGCGGCGGCGGTCTGTGACAGCGCCTCGAGCCGGGCGGCGGGGTCGCGGTCGCGGCGGCCCCGGCCGAGCAGGCCGGCGAACGCCTGGTGGGCGGCCGCGGCGATCTCGTCACCGGTCACGTGCAGCAGCGTCAGGTCGGCGTCTTCGGGGACCAGGTCGCGGGCCGCGTCGACGGCGGCCTCCCAGGTGCCCTCCGCGACCCAGATGATCACTTTTACGGCGGGTCAGCCTCCGATCGTCGCCAACACCACCCACAGTGCCACGGTCGCGGCCACCAGCGTGGCCGGTACGGTCAGCAGGCCGAGCCGGGTGAAGTCGCCCAGCCCGGGTTCGGCGTCGTGCTCGCGCAGGATCCGCCGCCACAGCAAAGTGGCCAGCGAACCGACGTAGGTCAGGTTCGGGCCGAGGTTCACTCCGATCAGCACCGCCAGCACCGGCCCGGGCCCGCCGGAGGCCACCAGCGGGAGCATCGCCAGCACGGCGGGCAGGTTGTTGATCAGGTTGGCCAGCAGCGCGGCCAGGCCTGCCACCGCCAGCAGCGCGGGCAGGCCCGACCCGTGCGGCAGCACCAGGTCCGCGCCCCGGTCCAGGCCGTTCACCACGACCGCCTTGACCACGATGCCCAGGGCGAGCACGAACAGGCAGAACAGCGGCCCGGCCGCCACCACCAGCTGCCGCGCCGTGGTCCGCCGCTGCCGCAGCGCCCGTACCGCCAGCACCAGCGCGCCGCCGAGGGCCGCCCAGGCCGGGTTCACCCCGGTGAACGACGTCACCGCGAATCCGGCGAGGGTCAGCGCCAGCACGACCACCGTGAACACCGGCACCCGCGGCCGCCCGACCGGCGGCGACCCGGCCGGCGCGACGGCCAGGTCGCCCCGGAAGTACCACCGGAACACCGCGTACTCCACGCCGATGACCGCCAGCCACGGCAGCGCCATCAGGCCGGCGAACCGCGCGAACGACAGCCCGCTGGCCGCGAACGCGAGCAGGTTCGTCAGGTTCGACACCGGCAGCAGCAGGGAGGCGGAGTTGGCCAGGTGGGTGCAGGCGTACACGTGCGGGCGGGGCCGCGCCCCGACCCGCGCGGCGGTCGCGAACACCACCGGTGTCAGCAGCACCACCGTCGCGTCCAGGCTCAGCACCGCCGTGATCAGCGATGCGACGGCGAACACCCCGGCCAGCAGCCGCACCGGCCGCCCGTGACACGCGCGCGCCACCAGGTCCCCGGCCGCGGTGAACAGTCCCTCGTCGTCGCACAGCTGCGCCAGCGCCAGCACCGCGGCCAGGAACCCGACGACCGGGAGCAGGGTGCGGGTCTGCGCCCACGCCTGTGCGGGCGACACCGCGCCGACGGCCACCAGGACACCGGCCGCCGGAACCGCCGCGACCGCCTCCGGAAGCCCGCGCGGGCGGGCGACGGCGAACACCAGCACCGCCACCAGCAGCACGACGGAGACGATCTCGGCGACGACGGTGTGCAGCGCGGCCTCCCGATAGCGAACGGTACGGCCCGCCGGCGAACCGCCTCAGTCTGGAGATATCAGCATCTCACCGCTGTTATCACCACAAGTCGCCCGCCCTGCCGTCCACTAAGGTGGCGGCCCGTGACGAGTTTCCTGGACGACCTGTTCTCCCTCGATACCCGCGTCGCGGTGGTGACCGGCGGCAGCTCCGGCATCGGCCGGGCCATCGCCACCGCCCTGGCCCGGGCCGGGGCACGGGTGGTCCTCATCGCCCGCCGCGAGGCCGAGCTGCGGGAGACGACCGCCGAACTGGAATCCCACGGCCGCCCCGCCGCGTACGTCCCGGCCGACCTGGCCGACCGCATCCAGGTGAAGCGGGCCGCCGAGGAGGCCGCCCGGCCGTTCGGCGAGCCGGACATCCTCGTCAACTGCGCCGGGATCAACCTGCGGCCCCCGATGGACGACCTGGACGAGGACGCCTGGGACCGGACGATGGCCGTCAACCTCGACGCGCCCCATCTGCTCGGCCGGCGGTTCGGCCCGGGCATGGCGCGGCGCGGCCACGGCCGCATCATCAACATCGCCTCCCAGCAGTCCTTCCGCGCCTTCAGCAACAGCGGCGCCTACGGCGCCTCCAAGGGCGGGCTGGTCGCCCTGACCCGGTCCCAGGCCGAGGCCTGGTCGCCCCACGGCGTGTGCGTCAACGCGCTCGTGCCGGGCTTCGTGGTGACGCCGCTGGCCGCGCACATCCCCGCCGACAAGCAGGGCGCGATGGCCGGGCGCACTCTGATCGGCCGCAACGGCGCGCCGGCCGACTTCGCCGGCGCGGCCGTGTTCCTCGCGAGCGCCGCGTCGGCCTACGTCACCGGTCAGGCGATCTTCGTCGACGGAGGCTTCTCCGCCCACTGACCGGGGATCGACCGAGGTCACCCGTTCACGGGGTGCGGAAGGCTCTGCGGCCGGCGTTGTCCTGACACTCGCGTTCCTGTGCGGCCGTCCACCCGAACACCGCGCGAAGCCTCTCGAACTCTCGGCCGAGGGTGGTGTTCGACACCGTGCGGGCGTCGGTGCTGACGGTGACGGGGATCCCCTGCCGCAGGAGTGTGTCGATGGGGTGGGCGGCCGGTACGCTCACCGCGCCGGTCTGCACGTTCGACGTCGGGCACATCTCCAGCACGATGTCATCCTCGCGCAGCCGGCTCAGCAGCGCCGGGTCCTCCGCGCTGCGGACGCCGTGGCCGATGCGCTGGGCGCCGAGCACGTCGAGTGCCTCCCACACGCTGTCGGCGCCGGCGGCCTCACCGGCGTGGATCGTCACGGGAAGCCCGGCGGAGTGGGCGGCGTCGAAGGCCTCCCGGTGTGGTGCTCCGGGCATCGTCTCGTCCCCTGCGAGGTCCAGTCCCGCGACGACATCGCGGCGGTCGAGGGCGAGCCGGGCGACCTCGGCGCTGATCTGGGGCGGCTGGTGCCGAAGGCAGCACAGGATCAGGCTCGTGGTCACGCCCCATCTGCGGCTCCCCTCGGCCAGGCCCTCGGCCACGGCGTCCAGGACCTCCTCGGGCCGGAGGCCGGCCCGCTGGTGCAGTTGCGGGGCGAAGCGCACCTCCCCGTGGCCGACACCGTCGCCGGCCCAGTCCTCGACCAGTTCCATCGCCACCTCGTGCAAGGCCTCTGGTCGCTGCAGCACGTCGAGGGCGACATCGATGTACCCGAGGTACTCCGGCAATGTCCTGCACGAGGGCGGGGCCACGGCGAGCGTCTCCACCGGCCCCGGCAGCGTCAGATCCTGGGCCGCGGCCAGCCGGCGGATGGTCGTCGGCCGGACCGAGCCGTCTAGGTGGCAGTGCAGTTCGATTCGCCCGGTCACCGGCCCGCCTCGCGCGCCAGGGTGTCAGCCAGGTGGGCGCCCTCCGCGCAGGCGCTGAAGAGCATCTCCTTGAACGCCGCCGAGTCGACGACGCGCACGAGGTCCACGTTGGCGGTGGGCGCGTTCGCCCGCCGGTCCACGAGAAGAGCCCCGCGTGCCTCGTCCCCGACCGCCACGGTCGCGTGCACGCGTTCGATCTGGCGCGTGATCTCCGGGCGCAGGGCGACCGCCATCGCGACGGGGTCGGGAAGGTCGTATCCCTTCAGGCCGGTCACCGTGGCCGCCCACTCCGCGACGCTCCGGTTGATCCGGTGTGCGAAGTCGGCGCGGACGGTGCCCATCGCGAGCAGCCTGGCCTGATCGTCGGCGTCCATCACGGCATACCGCCGGGACACGTCCCAGCCGACGAACGTGATGGGCCCGCCGGCGTCGAGCACGATGGCGGCGGCCTCCGGGTCCGCCCACACGTTGAACTCCGCGACCGGACTGACGTTCCCGTGAGCGTCGGCGGCCCCGGCCATGCTGTAGACATGGCGGAACCTCCGCAGGAGGTCACGGTCTCGTACCAGGGCGGCGGCGATGTTCGTCAGAGGTCCCAGCGTGACCAGTGTGAGCTCCCCAGGCCTGGAGTGGGCGAGTTCGAGGAGCCGCTCGACCGCGTGTGCGGACTGCGCCGACCGCACCGGATCGGGAAGACCCACGTCTCCCATGCCGTCGGCGCCGTGGACGTGTTGCGCGGTCTCCAGCGGACGGCGCAGGGGCCGCTCGCAGCCGGGATACACCGGCACGTCGCCTCGCCCCCCGATGTCCAGAGCGATCAGCGCGTTGCGGGTCGCCAAGTCGAGCGGCACGTTCCCGGCCACGGTCGTCACCGCTTCGATCTCCGTCATCGGCTCCGCGCACGCGAGGAGCAGGGCGACCGCGTCGTCCGACGCCGTGTCCGTGTCGATCACCAGGCGAAGAGGGCCGGCCGCCCGTCCCGGCGTCCCGTCATCAGGGTTCATCCGATCTCCTTGTCTAATCGATTAGACACGGTAGAGGAGCGAGGGGTTGAAACGGAAGGGGGCGTGGTGGCGGACGCCTGCGCGGGATGCCACGCTGGGACGTCGGAGGCCGGATGCTCGAGTGCCGAAAGTCAGGGGGAACGTTGGGTGTCACGCTGGCGGACGTCGCCCGCCGCGCGCAGACGTCGACGGCGGTGGTGAGTTACGTCATCAACAACGGCCCGCGCCCGGTGGCCGCGTCGACGCGCGAACGCGTCCTGCAGGCGATCGCGGAGCTCGGCTATCGCCCCGATCGGGTGGCGCGGGCGCTCCGGACGAAGCGCAGCGGGGTGATCGGCGTCCTCCTACCGGATACCGCCAACCCGTTCTTCGCGTCGCTGGGCCAGGCGATCGAGGCCGCCGCCTTCGACGCGGGACGGCTCGTCGTCGTGGGCAACGCCGGCTTCGACCCCGACCGCGAAGAGGCGTACGTGCACGCCTTCCTCGATTCCCGGGCGGAGGGGCTGGTGGTCGTGAGCACGCGGCACAGCCCGCGCGCCATCGACGCCCTCGCCTCGGCGCCGGTCCCGGCCGTGTACGTCCACCATGCGCCGCCAGGCACCCCCTCGGCCGCGGTCTTGGCGGACAACGACGGCGGCGGGCATCTGGCGACGACGCACCTGCTCGACCACGGTCATGAGAGCGTCGCCGTGCTCGCCGGCCCCGACGACGCCGGGCCGGTGGGCGGGCGGGTCGCCGGATGGCGGCGGGCGCTGGCCGAACACGGTGTCCCGGACGACCGGCGGATCGAATCCCGTGGCGCGTTCACCCGGGCCGGCGGCCACGCGAGCATGAGGAGACTCCTCGAGCATGAGGACAGGCCGACCGCGGTCTTCGCCGTCACGGACGAACTCGCCGTCGGTGCTCTGCACGCCGTCGCCGAAGCCGGCCTGCGCGTGCCCGCCGACATCGCGCTGGTGGGCTTCGACGGCGTACCGGAGGCCGAGTTCACCAATCCCTCGCTGACGACGATCGGCGTGCCGGCCGAGCGCATGGCGCGGTCGGCCATCGCGAGCCTCGACCGGGCATGGCAAGGTCAGGAGCGACCCGGTGGCACGGAGATCCTCCCGGTCTCGCTGATCCGGCGCGCCAGCTGCGGTTGCGCGTCGCCGATGTCGCGGTGAGGTCGCGGGCCGGAGGCGGTGGCGCGATTGGAACCTCAATCCACGATCGCCGCGACGCGGCCGGGCCGGGATCTCATCCGCGATCGCCGCGACGCTGGGCTGCCGGACGCTCGCCGAGCCAGGTCCGCAGCGCCCAGTGCCAGCGGAGCGCACCGGCCAGGGTCTCCGCCGGAGGCAGCGTCTCGCCGAACGACGTCAGCGCGGCCAGGCGGTGCAGCCGATGCTTGACGGTGTTCGGGTGGACGTGCAGTGCGGCGGCGGTCCGATCGACGCGCCCGCCGTGCTCCAGGTACGCCAGGGCCGTCTCGGCCAGGAGCCGGTGGAACTCGTCCTCGGCGTCCAGTCCCGCAAGGCGCTCCCGGGCGAGAAGCTCGCCGAGCTTGGGATGGGCGTCCAGAGCCATCGGGACCGCCAGCGCCGTCAGCTCCCACAGCCCGTCCAGCCCACGCCGCCGTGCCGACGCCAGCGCGGTACGGCACAGCCGGTACACCTCGGTCAGTTCGCCGGGTGGGACCGCCGGACCGGCCACCACGAGGATCGCGGCCTCGGCGGGCGGCCGGGTCGTCACGGCGCACAGCCGACCGTCCACCAGCCCCGCCACGCCGTCCGGCAGGCCCAGCGCCGCCTCCGTACGGTGCGCCTCCCGGGGGTCGCCGATGTCGGTGACCAGGCAGTGGTAGCGGCGCCGCACGTCCAGCCCGGCGTCGGCGGCGCCCGACACCGGGCCCCCGGCGAGCAGGTCCCGTAGCGACTGGACGCGGGCGGCGTGCGCGGAGTGCGCCAGGCTCAGCTCCGTCTCCCGGAACGCCTGGATGAGCCGGTTCTGCAGCCCGTTCGCGTACGCGTCGAGCTCCATGAGTTCCTCGATCAGCCCGTCGAGGGACACCCCGGCCGAACGCGCCTCGTTCAGCAGCCGTTTCAGGATGTACGAGCGCGCCGCCTGGAAGCCGTCCAGCAGCGCGGCGAGGGAAACCCCCTGCAGCGCCCGGTCGGTGGCCAGCCGGTCGGCGACCCGGGCGTCGTCCTCGTTCAGCCCCGACTCGTCGATGAAGGCCGCCGACACCACCGCCAGCAGCGCCGCGATGTGCCGCCGGACCTCCTGCACCGGCAGCGCCGCGATCGGCGGGGATTCGGCGCGGGCGGCCTCGACGACGGCTTCGAGGGTTCCCGGGTCGGCGCGCATCTTCTCCAT
This sequence comes from Actinoallomurus sp. NPDC050550, assembly GCF_040655075.1. Classification (NCBI taxonomy): domain Bacteria; kingdom Bacillati; phylum Actinomycetota; class Actinomycetes; order Streptosporangiales; family Thermomonosporaceae; genus Actinoallomurus; species Actinoallomurus sp. NPDC050550. The sequence continues at coordinate 49,700 of NZ_JBFAJC010000014.1, forward strand.
GAGACGGCGGAGGACAGCGCGATCCGTCATGTACGTCTCCTGGCACTGGGCGTCACGGGAGGTCTTCCCGTGACGCCCAGTGTGGACCGGATCAGCCCGCCGGGGTCAGGGCCGCGATGGCCTCCGGGGCGGCCTGGCCGATCCGCTCCCGCTGGGGGAAGACTCCGACGGGGACGCGGGCGACCTCCGTCGCCGTCGCATAGTCGACGACCGACACGGCGTTCGCCTTGCTCAGGGACACGAAGCAGCGCTTGCCGTCGACGCTGCTGGTCCCCCAGTAGGGCAGGCTGTTCGTCGGGTAGGTGACGGTGCCCTTGGTGGACAGGTCCGCAGTGTTGACGATCGCGGTGTAGTCGTCGATCGTGCCGACGTCGCACAGTTTCGAACCGTCCCCGGACAGCGCCAGGCCGTGGTGTGCGGAGTTCTGCGGGTAGTCGTCCGGCTTGAGCGACTTGCCGTGGTCGCTGTACGGCATGGTGACCGTCGCCACGATCTTCGACTGCGCCAGGTCGTACTTGACGAAGCCGTTGAGGTAGGACTGCTGGGCGTAGAAGGTGTTGCCGTCCGGCGCGATGAGGTTCGGCCGGATCCCGTGCGGGAAGCTCCAGGTCTTGACGACCTTGAGGGTGGCGGCGTCGACCTTCGTCAGCTGGAAGGTGCCCTTGAGCCCCTCGAGCGCCTGCGGCAGCGACGTCACCCCGATGCTGGAGTTGTAGATGTACTTGCCGTCGGCGGTGTAGTCGTTCTGGTGCGGGTAGGTGCCGGTGGCGAATCTGCCGACCACCGCTCCGGTGGCGGTGTCCAGCACCTCGGCGACCTGCGCGGTCGTCGCCGAGATCACGTACCTCGTGCCGTCCGGGGACAGCGCCGCGTGGTCGGCGTGGAAGCCGTCCAGCCGGGTGTGCCACAGCTGCCGCTTCGACACCAGGTCGTAGGCCGCCGCGTCGTCGAGGTTGCCGCGCGAGACGTACAGCGTCCTGCCGTCCGGGGACAGCTGCACGTCGTCGACGAACCGGTCGCCGCCCTCGATCTGCTTGACCGTCTCGTACCCGGCCCGCTGGATCGGGTCCATCTCGTCGAGCCGCTGCTGCAGGTCGCCGATGACGTCGAACGACCCAAGATTCTGGTACGTGCGCCCGTCGATGAAGCTGACGCTGCCGGTTTGGCTGTTGCCGACCAACAACACGTCCCGCAGTCCGGCGGCGCCGGCCGGGCTCACCGGAACGGACAGCACCGCGGCCGTCGCCGCGCAGATCACCAGGGCCCTGAGTCTCCTGCCGGACATCTCGTCTCCTCACGAACCGCCGTCATCGGTACGACACCGCGTCCAGTCTGAGTACGGTGCGGGCGGCCGCACAGAGCACCGGGGCCAACGTCGCGAGGCTCCGATGTCGCCCATCGACAACGTCCGGGGATCAGGCCGGAATCGTGTCGGCGGCGTTCCTGATGTCCTCCAGACGCGTCTTGTGCTCGCAGCCCCAGTCGCCGAGCGGGCGCAGGGCCTCGATGAGGGTCGTGCCGATGGTGGTGAGGGAGTATTCGACCTTCGGCGGGACCACGTTGTGCACCTCGCGGTGCACCACCTCGTCGCGTTCGAGCTCGCGCAGGTGCTGGATCAGCATCTTCTCGCTCACTCCGTCCAGCGAGCGCTTGAGCTCACCGAACCGCTTCGGGCCGCTGCTCAGCGTCCACAGGATGAGCACCTTCCACTTGCCGCCGACCACGTCGATGGCGGCGTCCAGCCCGCCGACGAACGTCTGGCACCTGCGCCCTGACATGCTCACACACCTCCAGGTAAGTACCTGACTTAAAGGTAGGTACTTGCCGCATCGTAACCGTCGCATCGATGATCGTCACGTGCCGGACGCGCGCTTGACCGCGGCGCGGGCGGCCATCACGTGCGGCGCACTCCCCCGCCCGCCGCCTTGTCACTGATCACCTCATGCCGACAGAACGAGTTCTGCCATGCCTGTCTCCGTGTTCTCCCTCATGCTCGTGGTCTTCGGGCTCACGACCGGCGAGTTCGTGATCGCCGGGATCCTGCCCGACGTGGCCGCCGACCTGTCGGTGTCCATCCCGGCGGCCGGCCTGCTGGTCACCGCCTACGCCGCCGGCATGATCGTCGGCGGTCCGGTCGTCACCGTGCTCACGGCGCGGGCCGCCCGCAAACCGCTCATCGCCGGCCTCATCGCGGTCTCGGTGCTCGGGAACCTGGGTTCGGCGGCGGCGCCGAACCACGTCGTCCTCCTGCTGTCGCGGTTCGTCGCGGGCCTGGTCGTCGCCACGTTCTTCGCGGTCGCCATCGCCACGGTCATCTCCATGGCCCCCGCCGGCAGGCAGGCGTCCAGCGTCGCGAAGGTGGCCCTGGGGATGAACCTGGGCATCATCCTCGGCACGCCGATCGGCACGTTCATCGGACAGCACCTCGGCTGGCGGGCGACCTTCCTCGCGGTCGCGGCCTTCAGCGCGGTCGCCCTGCTGCTCGTGCTGCGGTTCGTCCCCGCGCAGCCCCCGGCCACGACCGGATCGGTCCTCGGTGAGCTCCGGGTGTTCGCGAACCGCGACCTTCAGCTCGCCATCGCGCTGACCGCGGTGGGCAACGTCGGCGTCGTGACGGTCTTCACCTACATCACGCCCCTGCTCACCGACGTCGGCGGGTTCGCCACGGACATGGTCCCGGTCCTGCTCCTCGGCTACGGCGCCGGCGCGGTCGTCGGGAACTTCGCCGGAGGCCGCCTGGCGGACCGGGCGCTGATGCCGGCACTGGCCGGGCTGCTCGCCGCGCTCGCGGCCGTCCTGACCGTGTTCTGGCTGGTCGGCGACCTCAAGGCGCCCGCCGCAGTTCTGACGTTCCTCGTCGGGGCGCTGGCCTTCGCCATCATCCCCGGGATGCAGACGCGGGTGGTGGCCGCGGCCGGCACGGCGCCGACCCTCGCGGTCGCGGTCAACGCCTCCGGCTTCCAGCTCGCCGCCGCGTTCGCCGGCTGGTTGGGCGGGCGGATCATCGACGGCGGGCCGGGGCTACGGGCGATCCCCCTCGTCGGCGCGCTCCTCACCGTGGCCGGCCTGGGCATCGCGGCGCTCCTGCTGCGCCGGGACCACCGCGCGGCCACCGCCCCGGCCGACCACGTCCCCGCCTGATTCCACCGACCTCTGATCAGGAGTTCGTCATGACCTCACGTAGCCCTTTGGAAGGCAAGGTCGCCCTCGTGACCGGCGGTTCGCGAGGGATCGGCGCCGCGACCGCCCGCGCCCTGGCGGCCGACGGCGCGGCGGTGGCGATCAGCTACGTCACCTCCGAGGAGAAGGCCGGGTCGGTGGTGGCCGATCTGGAACGCTCCGGGGTCCGCGCCGCCGCCTACCGGGCCGACCAGGCCGATCCCCGTCAGGTCGGCGACCTCGTACGGTCCGTGGCGGCCGACTTCGGACGCCTCGACGTCCTGGTGAACAACGCCGCGGCGTACGTCACCGGCCGAGTCGATGAGCCCGATCGCGACGTCGCCGCCTTCGACCGGCAGTTCGCCGTCAACGTCGGCGGCGTCATCGCGGGGATCCGGGCCGCCGCCCAGGTCATCGGGGACGGCGGGCGTATCGTCACCGTCGGGTCGCACCTCGCCGGCCGTGCCGGATTCGCGGGTGTCGCCGACTACGCCGCGACCAAGGCCGCGATCGTCGGCTACAGCAAGGCGGCGGCCCGCGACCTGGGCCCTCGGGGAATCACCGTCAACGTCGTCCAGTCCGGGTCCGTCGCCACCGACATGAACCCGGCCGACGGGCCGTTCGCGGACGTGCAGCGGGCGGCCAACGCGATGGGGCGTTTCGGGCGGCCGGAGGAGATCGCGGCGGGCATCGCGTTCCTGGCCGGTCCGGGCGCGTCCTTCGTCACCGGTGCCGTCCTCACCATCGACGGCGGCTACCTGGCCTGATCGCGCATCTGCGGGATGGAGGGCCGAGGCGGTCACGAAGGACATGTGGTTCGCCGTATCCGGCGGCTTTGGTGCGGGAGTCGGTGAAAATGATGTCGGCGCGGTCGGCCAGGGTGGACGGCACCTCGTGGCGAGAGATCGTTTTGGGTCCGAGCGTCGTGACATGGGTTCCCGCGGATATCCAGCTGACGTCCAGCACCGGCGTCGCACTGTCAGTGGCGACGATCACGACGTCCTGCTCGCGGACTGCTTCTTCGGCTGTGGCGGCCGTACGTGCCGGTATTCCCAGCTCTTGGGTGAAGCGTTCGGTGAATGTGTCAGCGTGCTCTTTCCGGCGGGAGGCGACGACCACCTGTTCCACCGGCCGTACGGCGCACAGCGCCCATAGCTGCGCCCACGCCTGCCGGCCCGATCCGATCAGGCCCACGCGCAACGGTCCGGGTCTGGCCGCGGTGTCGATGGCGACCGCGCCGATCTCTCCGGTGCGGCGGATTCCGAGTTCGTCGCCGTGGACCAGTGCCCGCAGCTCACCGGTCATGGAGTCCCAGACGGCGACCCTGCTCGGCCGAAAGACCGAGCCTTTGGTGATGCTCCTCAGGGGATCTGAAGGACCGGGAAATGCGCCGAGTGCCTATGCTGGTCAAGTGAACACATATGTCTACCTAGCGCGCGCCTTCCAAGCCGGGGGGAGTTGATGCGCGATGGTCTGGAGTTGGCCGGGCGGTATCGGCTGGAGGTGCCTCTGGGCCAGGGCGGTATGGGTGAGGTGTGGCGGGGTGTCGATCTGCGCCTGCGCCGCCCGGTCGCGGTCAAGCTCATCCGCCGTGAGCTGGCGATCGACCCCGGGTTCCGGGCCCGGTTCGCCAGCGAGATCGCCAACGCGCAGCGGGTGGCCTCGTTCTGTACGGCGAAGGTGCTGACCTATGGCGAGTCAGACGGCCGACCATACCTGGTCACCGAGTTCATCGAGGGCCCGTCACTGTCGGACTACATCGCCGAGCACGGTGCGCTGCCCGCCGAGCCGCTGCACGCGCTGGCCGTCGGGATCGCCACCGCGCTGGCCGCCATTCACATGGCCAAGCTGGTACACCGGGACCTGAAGCCGGCCAATGTGATCCTCTCGGCCAGCGGGCCCCGGGTCATCGACTTCGGTATCGCCCGCGCCCTCGACGGCGACGCCAAGCACACCCAGACCGGTTTCATCGTCGGCAGCCCCGGCTGGATCCCGCCCGAGCAGGTCTTCGAGAACCAGGTCAGTACGGCCGGGGACGTGTTCGCCTGGGGCACCCTCATCGCCTACGCCGCCACCGGCCGCCACCCGTACGGGGACGGCACCCTGATGGTGCTCGCCGTCCGGGCCCACCAGGGCGAGCACGACCTGACGGGCATACCCGACGACCTGCGCCCACTGGTCACAGCCGCGCTGGAGGCGGACCCGGCGCGGCGGCCCGGCGCCGAGCAGTTGCTCGTCGACCTCATCGGCGAGACCGACCCGGAGACCGCGGTCAGCCAGATGGTCGATGCCCAGTGGGCGTCCAAGCTGCCACCGCAGACGTTCGTCTCCCCGCTGCCACAGGGCACGCCGCGGGCCGCTGAGAGCGGGCCGCTGGGAACGGTACCGGAGTACGGGCCGGGGGCAGGCATGCCGACGCCCGGTGTTTTGACCCAGTACGCCGCGTCCGGCTACACCCCCCCGACGTTCATCCCGCCGATGGGGCCGGTGGCCCAACCGCCCGGGTTCCCCTACTCAGGCGGGTATCCGGCAGCGCCGATGGGGGCGGCCACCGCACCCGAGTATCCGGGGCAGGGCGCCGCCGGCCAGATGCCGGGACAGCCCTCGCAGGGCCGCCGCAAGGGCCGGTCGGGCCTGGTCCTCGTCTGGGTCGGCGGGCCGGTGGCGATCGTGGTCGTCGCGTTGATCGCATTGCTCGGCATGGTGTTCGCCACCAACGACGACCACCGGCACCACGCCACGCCACCGACCAGGGCGGCCTCGCCGAGCCCCGCCTCGACGGTCAGGACCGTCTCGGATCTGTCCGGGATGTGCAGCAAGATCGGTGCGGGGGTGCCGTCCGAGGCGCGCTCGATCACGATGGAGGACAAGGACTCCGTGGCCGACCATCAGCGCTGCAAGTGGGAGGACATCAACACCTCGACCGGCCGCTACCTCAGGCTGAATATCGACACCGGCAGCGGCTCCGGGGACGCTGCCGTCGCCGATGCCGGCAGCCAGTTCTCCGCCGACGAGAAGTTCCTCGAGAATCGCAAGTTCCACAGCGGCAAGGAGACCGTGTCCGGCCTCGGCGACAAGGCCCTGGCCGCACGCACCACCGACTACGTCGACATGGGCCCGGGCGAGCAGCACCGGAAAAGGTACTACATAGCGGGGGCCGAGGTCGTGGTCATGGTCCGCAACGTGGTCATCGACATCGAATGGAGTGGAGCGGACTATCCGTCCTCGGTCCGCGGCTCCGATGCCTTGCACGGCACCAACTTCACCTATGCCAAGACCAAGGCGGAAGCAATCACCATGGCCCAAGAAGTCGTCAAACAGCTCCCGGCCTGACCCGGTGACGACGGAACCAGGGACGTAGGGCGGGTGGGCGGAGACCTCCTCATCCTCGGCGGCCAGGAGCCCGGGGCGTGCCCGGCCATGAGGGGTTCGAGCCGAACCCGTGGCCGCCAGCAGGCCGGGCGCGAGGCGGGTTCACTGCACCGGGCCGGCCGACCTGTCTGCCTGAGGCTTCGGCAACCGTGCGGGCAGGGGCGGCGCGTTCGGCGGTGAAGGTGCGTTCCATCTCGGCGAACAGCGCCCTGGCCGATTTGTGTGGTGAGTTGGCCCGTGATGTCGGCCACCTCGCGAGTCGGCGGCCGGAGACGCGAAGAGGGCTGCCAGATTTCCCCCTTGGCAGCCCTCGCAGTGGCGGTCGGTCAGGTGAGCTTGAAGAAGAGCGTGTCCTGGGTGTACCAGTCGACGTTCTTCGTGGAGTACTCCCATTCTTTGTGCTCGAACTCAAGCTTCTCAATCAGCTCTTGAACGTCGTACCGGAAGTCCGGGTCCATCCGATCCAGGACGGCGCGGAGGGACCTTTTCGGGGTTACCTTGGCTGTCGCCGCTCATACACCCAGTGTTCGATCCGCGTGCGAGCACGCACCGCTCCCCCTCAGGCTGGCCGTGTCACTCGGCCGCGGTGAAGTAGCCGGCCGGATCAAGGGAGTTGAGCGCGATCCAGCGCTGCGCCGTCGCTTCGGCGGGCGCTTGGCCGCCGCCCGCCGAAGCGTGGAAGAAGCCCTGCACGTCGAGAGCGATGCGGGGATCGTCGTCGATGCGCCGCGCCATGTCGTAGTAGACGGCCAGCTCATGGGCGCACCGCAGGGTGCCGGCCGGGCAGGAGCAGTCGACGCTGTCGAGGACCGGCGCGGGCGGATGGCCCGCGTCGGCGATCGCGCGGTACAGATCGTCGGTGAGCAGGGGCTGAATGCCGCTCAGCTGACGGGAGATCTCAACCGTCGCCCCCGCGGACATCGGCGCGACCTCGATCGTGACCACCGAGGTGCCGCGGCCTCGGTGCACGACGGCCCGCACGGTCCGGCCGTCGAACGTGATCCGCACCTTCCCGTCGCGCGCCATGCGCCGCGCGCTCGGCAGCTGGGGATCGGGACGGGTCTGGCGCAACGACTCGGCGAACCGGACCCAGTCCTTGCCCCACTTCGTGTACCCGTAGTCGTGGTCGGCCATGGTCAGTTGACTCGCTTCCGGCGCAGGACCTCGATGAGACGGTCGTCGTCCAGGCGGGTCAGCTCGGCAGCGCTGGACATGTCGGCGATGTCCGACAGCGCGGACTTGCGGTTGTGCATGGCCGCGATGTGCTCCTCGACGGTGGTCCCGGTGGTCAGGGTGGTGACGGTGACCGTGCGGGTCTGACCGATCCGGTGGACCCGGTCGGACGCCTGGGCCTCCACGGCCGGGTTCCACCACCGGTCGAAGTGGATGACGTCGGCCGCGCGCGTGAGCGTGAGCCCGGTGCCCCCGGCCTTCAGGCTGAGGACGAGCACCTTCGGACCGTCGTCGGACTGGAACCGGCGGACGATGTCGGCCCGTTGCTCCTGGTTCAGGCCGCCGTGGAAGAACGGCGTACTCACCCCGAACTGTTCGGCGAAGTGCCGGACCAGCAGCTCACCGGTCTGCCGGTACTGGGTGAAGACGAGGGTCGGAGAGTCGTTCTCCAGGTTGTTGGCCACGATGTCGGTGCACAGGTCGAGCTTTCCCGACCTGCCCGACAGCTCACCGAGGTCGTCCGTGACCAGGCCCGGATGGTTGCAGACCTGCTTGAGCGAGGTCAGGACGGCGAGCACCTTGGTCTGCCGCTGGGCGCCACTGCCGAAGCCGTCGTCGATGACCTGCTCCAGCAGCCGGTCGTACAGCCTCTCCTGCTCCTCGGTGAGGTCACATATGAGATCGGCGTGGATCTTGGGCGGGAGCGACCCCGCGACCTGGGACTTCTTCCGCATCAGCACGACCGGCTCGATGGCCCCGCGCAGCCGGGCGGAAGCAGCCGGGGAGCCGTCCGCGATCTGCCGCACGAAACGACGGCGGAACTGCGTCCGGTTCCCGAACAGGTGCGGTGCGACCAGATTGAGCAGGGCCCACAGCTCGTCGAGGTGATTCTCGACGGGCGTCCCGGTCAGGGCGATCCGCGCGTCGGCCGCGATGGTCCGCGCGGCCTTCGACACCTGCGTACGGGGGTTCTTCAGGACCTGCGCCTCGTCGAAGACCGCGGTGCTCCACTGGATCCCCGCCAGGGCCGGGCTGTGCGTGCGCAGCGTGGGGTAGCCGGTGAGCACCACCGTGCCGCTGTCCACCGCGGGCAGGGGCCCGCCGCGCCAGATCGTGGTCCGCAGGTCGGGTGCGAACCGCGCGATCTCGTGTGCCCAGTTCCCCACCAACGACGTGGGACAGACCACCAGTTGCGGCCCCTTCTCGGCGCGTCCGGCGACACAGCCGATGGTCTGCAGGGTCTTGCCGAGTCCCATCTCGTCGGCCAGCACCGCGCCGCTGTGCGTGTCGATGGTCTCGCGCAGCCAGCTCACCCCGCGCACCTGATACGGGCGCAGCTTGGCGGTGAGCGCCGTGCGCATCTCGGCCCCCACCGAGGTGGTGCGGCGGAAGACGCCGCTCGCGTGTTCCGCCGTCGTGACGGCGACACCCGTGGCGTCGGGGACCGCGTGCGCAGCGATCGGCAGAGCCGGCTCGCCGCCCGCGATCCACGACCGCCAGACGTCCACCGACCAGCCGGGCGAGTCGAGGGGCACGGCCACGAGCCGGTCCGGCTCGATCAGCACGCAGTCGACGTCGGACACCTTGAGCCTGCCGAGGTCCGGCGTCGGGACGACCAGGGGGACGGTCTCGACGTCACCGACCGGCGGGGCCGCCCCCACGGCGCCGTCGGCCCAGGTCCACAGGGCGAACATATGCCGGTCGGGCAGGTACGTGGCCTGACTGCCCGACCGCGCCTCGGGGAGTTTCTGCCTGGTTCCCATGGCGTCAGCGAGTGCCCACGGCGTCGCCCGCACGGGCGGTCAGGTCCTCGGCACCGGAACACACCATGAGAACGGTAAGAATCAACTGCTCCCTGGACTTCGGCAACGTGGATGAAGTCATGAATACCTTCGAATGCGGTCTGGAAAGCTGACAAGCGGACCGTAGGCAACCATCGGGCGTGTGTCAATTCCCGGGCGGCCGGTAACGGCCGGCGATTTTTCGGCGCCTCCGAGGGCATGCCGCCAAGTGCTCTGTCAATTCTTGAAGATGTGAGCGGACCGGCGTTTTAGTGCGCTTCCATGGGCACGCCGCCAAGCGCCCTGTCAATCTCTGATCCTGTTGTTTGACCTCGCGCGAATTCCGTGCCCCACCCCGTGTTCTGCCTCTGTCCCGCCCCGCGTCTCGCGTCGTGCGCCGCACCGGCAACGGGGCACGATCGTGAGGCGCCACCGCCGTGCGGCCGCTCCTGGAGCCCGTCCTGGGGCCGCCGGGAGCGGCAGAGTACCCAGACGGTTACCCCGTGCGGGCGGTCCTTTCGGCCTGCCGGTTCAGCAGGCCGAACGTTCTTCCCGGCGTATTTTTTGAATGGCGGGATTGGAATTCACCCGGGTCAGTGGAACGGAAGTCGCCGGGGCATGCATGGGGAGGCGGTGACCCTAGGTTTTCGGTTGGTCAGGCGAAATCAGTTGGCGGGCTTGCCGAACCAGCGGGAGAGGTGGTCGTCCAGGTCCTGCTGATCGTCGCCGATCCAGGCGACGTGGCCGTCGGGGCGTAGCAGGACGCACGGAACATCCAGTACCGCAGTGGGATCCGCGAGGTAATCGACCCGGTCTGACCAGCGGCCGACGGTCAGGCGTTCGGTGCGGTCCAGCAGCAGGCCGCGGCCGCGATGCAGCAGACCATAGAGGTGGCCCTGTTTCACGTCGATGTCGCGCAGGCGGCGGCCGAGCAGGTCGGGGCCTTCGCCGAAGTCGTAGCGGATGCCGATCGCGGTGATCTTCTCGATCAGATAGCGGTTCACCTCGTTGAAGTCCATCAGTTCGGTGAGCAGCCTGCGCACGGCCTGCGGGCCCGGTTCGGTGGACAGCAGTTCCATCTGGGCGCGGGTGTTGTCCAGCACGTCCTCGGCGACCGGATGACGTTCGGCCTGATAGGTGTCCAGCAGTGTTTCCGGCGCCCAGCCACGGATCTGTGCGGCCAGTTTCCAGCCGAGGTTGAATGCGTCCTGAACGCCCAGGTTGAGGCCCTGTCCGCCGGTGGGCGGATGGACGTGTGCCGCATCGCCGGCCAGCAGCACCCGCCCGACCCGATAACGTTCGGCTAGCCGGGTGGCATCCCCGAAGCGGGACAACCAGCGCGGAGAGTGCACGCCGAAATCGGTTCCGGCGATGGTGCGCAGCTGCTGTTTGAAATCCTCGAGGGTGGGCGATTCCGCGCGCTCGCTGACTCCCGCGACGGGGACTACGACGCGATAGACCCCTTCGCCGAAAGGCCTGAGACTGAATCGCTTATCGGTCTCGTGGATTTCGGTCACCTTTGCGGCGATCTCCTCCTGCGGCACACCCACTTCCATCTCGCCCATCAGCGTCTCGTTCCGCGAGGGCTCGCCGGGGAAGCCGACGCCGAGCAGTTTGCGCACCGTACTGCGCCCGCCGTCACAGCCGACGAGATAGCGCGAACGTAGCTGTTCCCCGTCGGCCAGCTCGACGGTCACGCCCTCGTCGTCCTGCTCGAAACCGGCGACCGCGCAACCGCGCCGGACCTGCGCACCCAGCTCGATCGCATGCGCTTCAAGCAGGCGTTCGATGGCCGGCTGCGGGATGCCCAGCAGATAGGCGTGCGCGGAATCCAGGCCGTCGGGCGCGGGTTTGGCGATGGCGGCGAAGAATCCGCCGGCCGGACGCCGTCTTCCGTGTTCGAGAATGCGATCCAGCAGTCCGCGCATTGCCATCAGCTCGAGACTGCGAATATGCAGACCGACTAGGCGGACGAACGACACGGGCTCGGTTTCCTTCTCCAGAACGAGTACCCGCACATCGTGCAGCCGTAGTTCGGCGGCCAGCATCGCACCGGTCGGCCCGCACCCGGCAATGATCACGTCGAACATGAGGGGCGCGCGATCGGCGCCGGAGGCCGACGACCGGAGTCCGGGGAGGTCGCCCACGGTGAAGTCGTGCTTGACCGTATCGTTCGACGACGGCTCGGTGGCGAACTGCGAAGAGTGCATAGGTGTTGCCTTTCGGGAGTGCCTTCTTGGCGAGGCGCTCCCGGCGACACCTACGTCAACCGCCGGCCGTGACGGGAAGGGGGAGCACCCACATCGATACAGCGTTCATGGGTCTCACCTCCTCAGGCGGTGTCACGGTCAGCTGCAAGCTACAAGCCCGAGCATCACCCCGTCCAATCCTTTCCAGCCACGTGATCACGATTCCAAACGGGCCCGCGCGGTTGCAGGCCGAGCAGCTCACCGGAGAGCCGACCTGCGCAGACGACGTAGCGAGACGCATCCGAACGAAAAGGCACGCCGAGCACCGCCCGAGGCCTTGCTCAGCGCGACTTTTCGCAGCCCGTAGGCGCCAGTTCCGATGCTCGTCAACGCCCGATGTCAGCCGGCGGTGTCGATGGGCGCGCCTTCCAGCAGGTCGTTCGCCGACCGATGGATCTTGGCCAGCGCGCTCATCAGGTGGCGGCGCTCGGTCTCGGTGAGGTCCGCGGTGATCTTCTGTTCCAGGAGCCGTCGTTCGGCCTCGATCGGCTCGCGTAGCGCGTGTCCCGCCTCGGTGAGCCAGAGCCGTACGAGGCGGTTGTCCCGGTCGTCCCGGCGCCGGGTGAGCAGCCCGGCCGTGGCCATTCGGGTGGCCATCTTGACGACCGTGGGGGTGGTGACGTTGAGTGCGGCGGCGACCTCACCGGGGGTGCTGCCGTCGTGCTCCCACAGCACCGCGAGCAGGTGGTCCTGGCCGAGGTGCAGGCCGTGGCGTCGCAGGGCGGCGTCGGCCGCGGCCCGGACCAGCTTGTTCGTCCTGCCGTGCAGGTCCAGGAACTCGGGCATCGGGCCTCCAGGGGCATCGCGGAACGGGCCTGCGGACAGATCGATTGACGGCTAATCATTTCCCGGCTAACGTCTTGCGGCGTAATCGTTAGACGGCAAACGACCTTAGGGAATCCCGATGATACTGGTCACCGGCGCCACCGGAAACGTCGGCCGTGAGCTCGTCCGGGAGCTCGCCGCCATAGACGCCGAGTTCCGCATCCTCGTCCGCGACCCCGCCCGCGCCGCCGCGCTGCCCGGACGCGCCGAGCGCGTCGTCGCGGACCTGGACGACCCGGCGACCCTGACGTCCGCCTTCGCCGGAGTCGACCGGCTGTTCCTGCTCACACCCGGAATCGGGATCGAGCAGACCGCCCGCGCCGTCGCCGCCGCCCGGGCGGCCGGAGTAGGCCGCATCGTCCACCTGTCGTCCTTCAACGTCCTCGGCGATCCGATGCCGGCCATGGGCCGCTGGCACCACGAACGAGAGGAGGCGATCCGCGCCTCCGGCATCCCCGCCACCTTCCTGCGGCCCGGGGGCTTCATGACCAACGCCTTCGACTGGCTGCCCACCATCCACGAGGAGGGCTTCATCCTGGACCCGATCGGCCCCGGCCGCTACGCGCCGATCGACCCGGCCGACATCGCGGCGGTCGCGGCCCTCGCCCTCACTGCGGACGGACACCAGGGCGAGGAGTACGTCCTCACCGGGGAGGAGACCTTCACCGTCACCGAGCAGGCCCGGATCCTGGCGGAGGCGATCGGCCGTCCCCTCGAGGTCCGCGAGGTGGCCACGCCGCAGGAGGCCGTACGCGCGCGGTTCCCCCACGGCGCGCCTCCCGCACTCGCCGACGCCATCATCGAAGGGTTCACGCTCATGCGCGCCGACACCACCGGATTCCGCACCGACACCGTACGGCGGCTGCTCGGGCGCGCGCCCGGCATCTTCGCCGACTGGTGCGCCCGCAACACCGCCGCCTTCACCGCCCGATAGCGACGGAGAACTCGGCCCACACCACCGTACGGGTGCCGTCCACGCGGTAGCCCCAGCACCGGGCCAGCGCCTCGACGATCCGCATCCCCCGCCCGCTCTCGCCCCCGTTCTCCGTCTTGAGACACGGGCGGGCCCCGCCGGCGCCGTCGTCGGTGACCTCCAGCCGGTACACGCCGCCGCACGCCAGGAGAACGACCGTCACCCGCCCGCCCGCCTGTCCGGAGGCGGTGTGGGTGACGGCGTTGCAGACCGTCTCACTGCCCACGGTGACCAGGTCGTCGAGGACCGGATGGTCGTACGGCAGCAGCTCCCGCAGGAAGGCCCGGGCGTGCGCCACGGACCTGCGCACGCCCGGCAGCGTGATCTCGCCGAGGACGACGGCCTCCCCTTTCATGCCGCGACCGCCGCCGCGATCCGCCGGGCCGCCTCCGGCACCGACGCGGCGTCCAGCTCGACGCCGCGCCACAGCAGCCGCCACCGATCCGGACGCGGTACGGCCAGCACGGCCTCCTTGCGTCCGCCCCGGCCCAGCACCCACAGCACCGCCTCACCGTGACCGGGCACGACGAGCAGCGACGTCACCGGCGTCGCCCGCAACTCCCACGCCAACCGCACCAGCAGCGCGTACCGCGTCTTCGACATCTGCACCGACGGCTCCCTTCCCTTTGCCGGGAGCCACCTTCGTTACCCGCCGCGGTAGACCGCAACAGCCGCTGACCTGGGACGAATGTTCGGCGGATGAACGTTCATCCAACTTCGTTCCGCACAAGGGGCGACACGGAACGTGACATCGTGGGCGGATGCCCTCCAGGAACATCCCATCCGCGCGCCTGCGCCGAATCGGTTCGGCCCTGCGCAAGGCCCGCGAGGATCGCAGGATGACCATGGACACGGCCTGCCGGCGCTACGGCCGATCCAAGGGCTGGCTCAGTGCCCTGGAAAACGGCCTGACCTCCATCGACCGGCAGGAGCTGGCCGATCTGCTCGACTTCTACGACGTCCCGGACGGCCCCCTCCGCGAGTCCCTGCTGCACCTCGCCGCCCACGATCCCGGCAAGAACTGGGAACGCATCCGAGAGGGGCGCATTTCCGCCGCCGCCCTCGACCTGGCCGGCCTCGAGGAGGACGCGGCGCTCATCCGTAATTTCGAGCCATGCGTCGTGCCGGGTCTCCTACAGACTCCCGACTACGCCCGCGCCCTCATGGCCGTCGGACCGGTCAGGCCGGCGCGCAACACCACTGCGTTGGTGGCGTTTCGGATGGCCCGGCAGAAGGTGCTGGCACGCCCGGATCCTCCCCGCTATGTGGCCGTGATCAGCGAGTCGGTATTCCACCACCAGGTCGGAGGGCCCGGCGTCATGCAAGTCCAGCTCCGTCGTCTTCGGGATGCGGTGCAGTCGGACACTGTGGCCCTCCACGTGCTTCCCAACTCCGCCGCGGCCCATCTGTGGCTCGCGGGCCCGTTCCATCTGCTGTCCCTGCGGCCGCCCGGAGACCTCACCGTGTCGGTCGTCGAGCAGTTCACCAAGAGCCTGTTCGTCGAGGACGACAAGGAGATCGCGCTGATCGAAAAGATCTTCTCCTTACTCCTGGAGGCCTCCCTGGATCAAGAAGGTTCTCTGAAGCTCATCGAACGACTAGCGTCACGGCCATGAGCACTCCGGAGCTGACGGACGCCCTGTGGCGTAAAACCCTCCACAGCGGCGGCGACGAAGGGAACTGCGTCGAACTTGCCGCAGTCTGGCGCAAGAGCAGCCGCAGCGGCGGCGACGAAGGCGAGTGCGTAGAGGTGGCCGTCACCTCGGCTACGGACGGCGACTGAGTCGGGCCAGGTGGGGTCGGTTTGCCCCACCTGGCCCGAAGCGAAGCGGTGTCGCTATCTCACTGGCCGGGCCGGTAGTCGCCGGCGAGCTGCTGGGTGATGACGTTCAAGCGGTTCCAGCTGTTTTATCGGCCCGTTGTCCACGGCCGGAGCTTTTCGGGGTTGCGTACCGCCCAGATGTGCGTGATCCGGTCGTCTGCGATGTCGAACGCGTACACCGTGACGGTGACGCCGTCGTGCAGGGCGACCAGGCCGGGCTGACCGTTGACCGTACGCTCCAGGAACGTCATGTTGCCGGGCGCCCGGCGGGCGATTTCGACCCAGGCGTGGGCGATCTGCTCGCCGCCTTCGATGGGGTCCAGGAAGGTGGTGGCGAGGCCGCCTCCGTCGGCGGTCGCCGTGGCGTCGGGGTCGAGGAGGCCGATTAGGGCGTCGATGTCCTTGGCCTCCCACGCCTGTTTGAAGGCCCTGACGATCCCGGCGTGCTGGGCTGCCGGGGTCGGGAGAGCCTGCGCGGCGCGGATGCGGCGGCGGGCCTCGGTGGCCAGCCGGCGGCAGGCCGCCGTGGTGCGGCCGACGACGTCGGCGATTTCAGTGAAGGGGTAGCGGAAGACGTCGTGGAGGATGAACGCGACGCGCTGGGCCGGGGTCATCGACTCGAGGACGACGAGGAAGGCCATGTTGACCGACTCGTCGAGGGTTACCCGGTCGGCCGGGTCGGTGGTGGTGGCGCCCGGCCGGCCGGTGATCCATTCGGTGGGTTCGGGTATCGGCTCGGGGATCCATTCGCCGACGTAGCGCTCGCGTCGGGCCCGCGCCGATCCGAGCAGGTCCAGGCAGATGCGGCTGGTGACGGTCGTCAGCCAGGCGCCGGGTGATTCGATGGCGTCCTGTTGCTGCTGCGACATGGCGTACCAGCGGGCGTAGGCCTCTTGTACCGCGTCCTCGGCCTCGGCCAGGGAGCCGAGGAGCCGGTAGGCGAGGTTGATCAGCTGGCGCCGCTCGCTCATGATCGCGCTCAGGCCCGGGTCGGGCCGGCCGTGTCCTGGATCGGATGGCGTGGTCATGGTGTCGCCGGCTCCCTTGGTCGCAGCTGCCTTCGCCGGTTCGACGAGACAGCGCACCGGATTGTGAGGCCCCTACCCGGCCCTCACCGGCGATCACCGCCATCGAATCTCATTGGATCCGAGCCGTCATGGGACCCCGGAAAGTCCGGGTTCATTGGACGCCCGCGGCGCCTATCGTCATTCGATCTCGATTCTCAACAGTCAGCCGTTGCCGTCCTGGCTCGCTTGCCGCACGTCCCGAAGCCGTTCGGAGACCCTCTCGGTTGCCGGCAGGGCCGCGCGAGGTAGTGGAGGTACTCCTCTCCTTGTGGACCAGCCCGGATCCCGGACGTGCGATGGCCACGGCGAAGTGGATCCCCATGCGGCCGAGCGGGGCCCTGGCTCGTTCCGTTGCTTTGTTGATTTTTGCATTACGCCCAGCAGGGCACCATCACCAAACCGCACCTGACCGGCCAGACCGAGCAAGCCTGGTGCCTGACCGTACTGACCAACGCGGTGATCACCTGGTCGACCGAGTACTACTCCCTGGCGGTCGGCCAGCTGCGCGCCCAGGGCCGCGACGTCCCCGCCGAACTGCTGGCCCACATCTCCCCGGCGCACAGCGAGAACATCAACTTCTTCGGCGTCATCACCGTCGGCGTCGAAGAGGAACTCGCCAAACTCGACCCGGCCGGCGGCTGGCGCCCGCTACGCCCGCAAGACTCCGGTCTGCTGTGGACCTGAGAGTCGGCGATCTCGCAGCAGTGACCTGTCGTCCTTGTCGGGCGGAAGGCAGGTCAAGGTCATGGCGGTCCGAGCGTCCTGGCGTCGGGTGTACGTACGGGGTTCCCTTCCGTACGCAGCATCCGCTTGGCGTGGTGGTGAACCGGCACTCGGTGTGGCCTGACCGATGATTTTTCCGCGCGGTGCTGGTCTTATACGCCGAGTACCGACTCACGGGAGGCTGACGCCATGCGGAGACTGACCTTCAGCATGAACCTGAGCCTGGACGGCTACATCGCCGCGCCCGGCGACGACCTCGGCTGGAGCGTGCCGAGCGACGAGCTGTTCCAGTGGTGGTCCGACCGGGTGGGGGCGACCGGTCTGGCGCTGTACGGGCGCAAACTGTGGGAGACGATGAGCTCCCACTGGCCGATCGCCGACCAGCAACCTGGCGCCACGCCGGCGGAGATCGAGTTCGCCCGCCGCTGGCGGGACATGCCGAAGGTGGTGTTCTCCTCGACGACCAGCACCGTCGACTGGAACACCCGCCTGGTCACCGGCGACGCGGTCACCGAGATCACCCGGCTCAAGGCCGAGGACGGTGGCCCCATGGACATCGGCGGCGCCACACTCGCCGCGGTGGCCATACGGGCCGGGCTGATCGACGAGTACGTGCTGGTCACCGCACCGGTCTTGGTGGGCAGCGGCACGCCGTTCTTTACGGCCCTGGACAACTGGGTGAACCTGACCCTGGTGGAGACCCGGACGTTCCCCGACGGCGTACTCCTGACCAGGTACGAGACCAGGCGCTGAGTACCCAACCGCGCGCCTACCGCTCCACCCTGCGCGCCCTGACCGCCGAGTTCGCCCCGCCCGGGACGGCGTTCTCCGTCGCCGAGCTCGACGCCGAGGACAACGTCGAACGTCTGACGGCCTGGTTCGGTGATCGGTGGAACCACCGGGCGGCCGCGACCTTCAACCGGCACCTGGACGCCCTGCGCTCGGCCATGTCCTTCTGGATCGACCAGGGCTGGCTCAGCACCGATCCGACCCGGCGGCGACCACTTGAGCCCAAGATCGTTTGACGACAGGGCGGCCGGTCAGGAGAACCCCGGCTGGCGACGGCCTACAAGGAGACCAGCCGGAACATGCCGGAAACGTGCCGTTCGGCCTTGAGGGCGTGGCTGGGAGGTTCTGAACCTATGCCGGCTCGGGTCGTTCCGGGTTCGGGACGAAGGCGGGTAGCGCGGCGAGGCTGTGGCGCACGGCCTCGCCCCCGTACTCGAACATCTGCCGCTCGTAGCCGTCGACCGCGGAGAGAAGATCTTGACGGCCCTCGGCGGCCTCAATTAGGCAGCGGCCCAGCAGGCCGGCATCGCGAAGGGCGGTGTTCGCACCGTTGCCGCCGGTCGGGGAGGTGGCGTGGATAGCGTCACCGAGCAGCGTGACCGGACCGGGCGCCCAGCGCTCACCCGGCTCGACCACCCGGATGGACAGCAGGGTGCTGTTGTCCGAGTCGGCCTGCTCGATGAGCGCCTGCAGGTCCGGGTGCCAACCGTTCATCCTGGACAGCGCGGCCTCCTGTGCCGTCAAGGTGCCGAGAGAGCCGTTCGGCGGGAGGACCATGGCCCAGCGCACGTAGTCATGGATGTCAGGGAGCGTTACTTCGGGTGCCAGTTTCTCCGCCGCTTCCTTTGGCGGAATGGGGAACCGCATCGCCCCGAGCAGCAGACTCACTCCGCCCCCGACGATCTTCCCGCCGTAGGCCCGGGACAGGCCGGCGAACTGCTCCGTCAGCGGCGTGCGGCCGATGACGAACCGAACGCCGGTGTCGGTCGGGGTGGTCTGCGGCGTCAGCACCTGGCGAACCGCGGAGCCGACCCCGTCCGCCCCGACGAGCAGATCGGCGGTTGCCGGATCGCGTTGCGCGAACCGGGCTTCGACCCTGCCGTTGTCCAACACGTCGTAACCGGTCAGCGCGGCCCCGGTGTGCACAGTGAGTCCGGTCAGCAGCAGGTGCCGGAGTACGTGCCGGTCAACCACGATCCCGCTCCTGGCGGGGCCGAGTTCGCCGATCTTGTTCAGCTGGGCGTCCAGGGCCAGTCGCTCAACGTAGGCGTCACTGACGACCGCGTCCAGCAGCGGGTGCCAACGCTGCGGCAGACAGCTATGCAGCGCCTCGAGTCCGACCGGATCCAGTACGAGCCGGTACCCCTGAAATCGTGCGGTGATCGCTGGGTCCCGCTCGTACACGTCGACCTCGATCCCGGCGCCACGCAGGGCCTGTGCCAAGCACAGACCCCCCAGGCCGGCCCCGGCAATGGAAACTCGCATCACACGCCTCCTGAACAGACTGTCCGAACCCTGCTCAGGACCTGAGCAGGGGTACGCGAACCACGCAGATACGAACTTAGTTCTGCATGAGCGATCTAAGTTCTACTTAGCGAACTTAGTTCGTGTCAAGCTATAGTGACCGGTATGCCCTCCGATCCCCGGCAACGCCGAGCAGCTCGTCACGCCCAGCCCGCTGGGGAGCCCTCAGCGGCGTCACCACGCAAGAAGCCCATCACGGTCGACCGGATCACCGACGCCGCCCTGCAAGTCGTGGCCACCGAGGGCTACGACGCACTGACCATCCGTCGAGTCGCCGCGGTACTCGGCACCGGGCCGTCGTCGCTGTACGCGCACATCGTCAGCAAAGAGGACATCGACGATCTGCTCGTCGGCCGGCTCTGCTCCGAGGTCGTGCTGCCCGAACCGGACCCGGCCAAGTGGCGCAAGCAGATCCTCGACGTGTACGCGCAGATCCGCGACCAGTACCTGAAATACCCCGGAGTCTCCCGTGCCGCGCTGGGCGTAGTCCCGACCAACCTCTCCACGTTGCGGGTCGAGGAAGGGCTTTTGGCGATCCTGCTCGCCGGCGGAATCGAACCGCAGAAGGCCGCCTGGGTGCTCGATGCTCTGTCCCTCTACGTCAGCGCCTACGCCTTGGAGCAGTCGCTGGTCCAGCAGCGGCGCAGACACCCGGACCAGGAATGGGTCCTTGGCCGCGAGGAGCTGATCCGCCGGTTCACCGCACTGCCGGCCGACACGTTTCCGCAGACCCGACGCTATGCCGCTGAGCTGACCTCCGGCACCGGACACGACCGGTTCGAGTTCACCCTCGGACTGATAATGGACAACCTCCCCCAGCTCCCGCCGACACCGGCATCCGACACCGCCGGATGAACGCCGCAGCCCGAGGCGGGTCTGTACCGGTGTGACTCCGGATCTTGGAAGGAGCACCTGCCGGAGCCGTCCCATCTCCCGGCAACGGCCGAGCCTACGGTGGCGGCGCACCGGCAGGGGCGGCGAGACCGCGTCGATCAGCGCCTGCCAGGCGATGGCCGGAGGCGGCGTCGCTCATCGGCCACTGCCTCGCCGCGGACTCCCATGGCCTCTACACCGGCAGGCCGAGGGTCTTGGCGCGTACGCCGGCCTGGAAGCGGGATTCGGCGCCGAGCAGGGCCATCAGCTCGGCCACCCGCCGCCGGTAGGTGCGCGGTGACATGCCCGCTGCTGGCACGGTCGGCGTCCATCCTGCTGATCCCCGGCACCTCAAGTGTCGAGCATCTGGAGGAGAACATCGCGGCGGCCGGGATCAGGCTGACCGAGGAGGATCTTTCAACCCTCGAAAAGGTGGCCCGGTCGGCCTGAGCCCGACGGCGGCCGGCGCACAGCGTCGTGGCCGCCTCCTCCTGGCCGTACTGATCGGGGACATTAGTGTCGCTCGGGGGCCTCTCTCCGGGTGAGAGATCGGGCCTTGCGAAGCCTGACGGCCAGTTGGCGAAGTGCGTCGCCGAGCTCGTTGGGCTCGATGTCGTAAAGGTCGGAGTCGAAGGTGACGAACAGGCCGGCGACCGCCATCCAGGACCAGCCGCCGATGGTGAGCGTGCAACGTCGCTCGTCGATATGTTCGACCACGGAGCCGCCGGGTGCCCAGCGGGCGACGACGCCGGCGGGCAGATCGATGGTTGCGCTGCCGCGGCACGGCCACTGGGCGGTGGTGTCGCCGCGGTCGGGGTTCTGAATCACGAGCCGGGTGAGGTCCTCGCCGGTCAGGGGCAGGGGCGTGAACAGCGCGCCGGCAGGGTTGCGTGGGGCGATCCTGTCGACGCGATAGGTGCCCCATTCACGGGTCCGCCGGTCGCGGGCGATGAGGTACCAGCGGCCGGCCCACACGACGAGATGGTGGGGCTCGACCTCCCGCGGCGGTGTGAAGTCCGGTTCACCGGGGTCCGGGATCAGCCCGTCGGGTGAGCGGTAGTCGAAGCGCAGCGTGTGGCGGGTGCGGATCGCCGCCCCCACGGCCTGCAGCGTCGCGACGTCAATGGGTGGGGCGGCGAACTCCCAGTAGTTGCGTAGAGCCGTGAGCTCGAACGCCTCAGACGCGGCCCGCAGCCGGGCGGGCATCACCTGCCGCAGCGTTGTCAATGCCCGGGTGACGGCGTCGTCGATGCCGGCGACGGTCGCGGGTGCGGTCTGCAGGGCGATCGCGATGGCGATCGCCTGGTCGTCGTCGAGGACCAGAGGCGGCAGCTTCCCGCCGCTCCCGAGCCGGTAGCCACCGCCGGGACCCTTGACCGCTTCGACGGGATACCCGAGCTCGCGCAGAGTGTGGACATCCCGCCGCAGGGTGCGGGCGCTCACGCCCAGTCGCGTGGCGAGCTCGGCGCCGAGCCACTCGGTTCGCGCCTCGAGCAAGGACAGCAGTCGCAGGATCCGCGCGGACGTGTCAGCCATACCGGCAGACTGACACCGGTAGCGGCCACTCGGTGACCGCCACTGGTGTCACGGTGCGGTCATGAGCACTGAGAACTCCTCCGTGGCGCCGTTCCATGCGTCGCCGTCGAGCATGACCGGCGGGCGCGCCGCCCTGGCGCTGCTCGTGGTCCTGTTCGCCTCGTTCATGGATCTGCTGGACGTCACGATCGTCACCGTCGCGGCGCCGTCCATCGCGATGCGGGTCCTGCAGGGCCTCGCGGGCGGGTTCATGGTCCCGCAGGTGTTCGGGATCATCCGTTCCTCGTTCGACCCTGCCTCGATGGCGAAGGCCTTCGGCGCGTACGGCGCCATCCAGGGCCTTGCCTCCGTCGCGGGGCCGCTGCTGGGTGGGGCACTGGTGGTCACCGACCTGTGGGGCCTGGCCTGGCGTACGATCTTCTGGGTCAACGTGCCCGTCGCCGTCGCCGCACTGGTTCTCGGGGTGCGGATACTGCCGGAGTCCACGGCCGAACGGCGTGCCCGGCTCGACGTGGCCGGGGCCGTGCTGTCCGCCCTGGCGATCACGCTGATCCTCCTGCCGCTGGTGCAGGGCCGGGACTGGGGCTGGCCTTGGTGGGGCTGGGTCCTGCTCGCCGCCGGTGTGGGCCTGCTGGGCGTGTTCGTCGTCTATGAGCGCGGGCTCGCGTCCCGCGGCGGTCAGCCGGTGCTGGACCCCAGGCTGCTGCGCATCAAGACCTTCACCGCGGGCCTGGCCGCGTCGGTTCTCTTCTTCGGCGCTCTCGGGTCGTTCTTCCTCGTGCTGTCGCTGTATCTGCAGGCGGGCACCGGGCGGTCCGCGTGGGACACCGGGCTGGTGATCTTTCCGTACGCGATCGGGTCGATCGTCACCTCCGGGCTCGGCGTCCAGCTCGCCGCCAAGGCCGGGCGCGTCCTGCTCGTGACCGGGTCGCTGGTCCTCGCCGTCTCTCAGGCCGTGATCTGGGTTCTGGTCCGCGACGGGGGACAGCCGGGTTACTGGCCGCTGGCGGCCGCGTTGTTCCTCGGTGGGCTCGGCCTCGGGCTGGCCGCGCCGATCCTGGTGAACGTCGTCCTCGCCGGCGTCCCCGGCCGGCACGCCGGTGCCGCCGGCGGAGCCCTGTCCACGGTCAATCAGATCGGCGGCGCCGTCGGGGTCGCCGTGCTGGGCACCGTCTTCTTCACTGCGCTCGCCCCCGCTCCTTCCGCGGCGGACGTGTTCGGAAGCGCCCTCGCCACCGTCCTGCCCTGGCAGGTCGTCGCCTACCTGGCCGCGGCCCTGCTGATGCTCGCCCTGCCCAAGACCGCCGGCGTCCACCAGACCTGACCCGCGCCGATCGTCGGCATCCCCAGAAGGAACGGCCCGGCATGTCCAGAGCGGAACCGAGCGGGAGGCATCAGCCGGCCGCGCGTTCATCGGATCGCACTGGTTGCCGGGCCGTGCGACTGCGCAGGAAACGGCTCAGACGAGCATGACGCGGCGCCCGCGCGTGTGGCCGGCGTGGCTGTCGATGTGCGCCGCCGCGGCCTCGGCGAGTGTGTATGACTTCTCGACCGGGATGTGGAGCCTTCCCCGCGAGATGAGGGCGGCGGCCTCGGCGAGCGCTGCCGGCATGCTCCCGGCCACGCCGGAGAATCGGACACCGAGCTCCGGCGCGCCGAGATCGGCGATGGAGATCACCTTCTGCGGATCCCCGGTCAGCTCGACGAGCTCGCGGATCACGCCCGAGCCGGCCAGATCGAGAGCCGCGTCGACATGGCCGAGCTGCCGCACCCTCTCGACCCAGCCCTCGCCGTACGTCGTGGCGAGGGCGCCCAGGCTGCGCAGATAGTCCTGGTTCGCGGCCCCAGCCGTGCCGATCACCGTGATGCCGCGGTCGCGGGCGATCTGCAGCACCGCCGATCCGACTCCCCCGGACGCACCGCTGACCAGCAGCGTCTGCCCGGACTGCACACCGACCTGGCGGATGATGCGCAGCGCGGTCTCCACCACCGACGGGTACCCGGCCGCCTCTTCGAACGTCAGACCCTCGGGCATACGGGCCCAGGCCGACAGCACGGCGAACTCGGCGTAGGTGCTCGAGCCTTCGCCGAACACGTGGTCGCCGACCTCGACCCCTTCGACGCCTTCGCCGACCTCGTCCACCACCCCGGAGGCGTCCAGCCCGACTCCGGCGGGCAACTCGATCGGATGGGCCTTCAGGATCTGGCCTTCACGAACCCTCCAGTCGGCGGGGTTCACGCCCGCCGCCCGCACGGCGATGCGTACCTGACCGGGGCCCGCGTGGGGCTCCTCGGCGTCCACGAGTCGCAGAACGTCCGGACCGCCGAACTCGGCGAAGCTCACTTTCTTCATGCGGTGGACCGTAGCACTAACGGTTAGCGTTTAAAAACGGTTCCACCTTTGTAGCTGATAGCGTTCGGGCATGACCGTGCCGTCCGGGCGCCGTGAGCGCAAGAAGGCCGCGACCCGCCAGAAGATCGCCGATGCCGCGCTGCGGCTCTTCCTGGAACGCGGGTACGACGCGGTGGGCATCCGTGACGTGGCCGCTGAGGCCGACGTGGCCGTCACCACGCTCTTCTCCCACTTCGCCTCGAAAGAGGCCCTGGTGTTCGAGCAGGACGAGGACTTCGAGCAACGCCTCACGCAGGCGGTCACCGGCCGGGCGCCGCACGAGCCGCTCATCCCTGCGCTGCGCCGCGAGATCCAGGCCCTGGTGCGACATTGCACGGCGGACGGCGCCGACCCGATCTGGCACATGATCGACGGATCACCTGCCCTGCGGGAGTACGAGGAGTCGATGAGGCTGCGCCATGCGGAGTCGCTGGCAACGGCCATCGCCGCCGATCTCGACCTGTCACGGGCCACAACGGCCTGCCGGGCGATCGCGAGGTTCGTGATCGACGCTTTTTCGCTGGCCCGTGTGGCGGCCGATCCGGAGGCCGCCGTGGATGAGATCTTCCGGATGATCGAGGCCGCCTGGGAGGTCACCTTTCCTCCAGCCGGCCCCGCAGGACGAGGCGGATGTCGGCGGTGAGGCCGGCTGGTATGTCGTCGGCGGTCATGAGGTCACGTCGGCCGGGTTGGTGGCGAGCACACAGGCGACGGGCGGGTCGAGCTCGAGGGTTTCGACCCGGAGATGGGTGAAGCCGGCCTGGGTGAGCATGTCCTGGAGCTCCTGGGCCGCTCGGGCCGTGGTGTCCCGGGTGGCGCCGGGGCAGCGGGGCTGGCTGACGAGCGCGATGCGTCCTGTGGGGCGGAGCAGGCGGCGCAGCTCATGAAGCCGCTCCACCGGGTCGGGCCAGAACCCCACGGAGTTGACGGCGAGGATGGCATCGAGCGGATCGCCGAAGCCCGGCAACTGTTCCACGGAGGCCTGCGTGAGGTGCACGCGGTGGGCGCGGATGGCGGCGGCGTTGCGACGGGCGGCGTGCCGGACCATGGCTTGGGAGTGGTCGATGCCGAAGACGTGGCCGCGGGTGGCGCGGCCGGCGAACTCGGCGATGGCGACGCCGGGACCGAAGCCGATCTCGAGTACCCGGTCGGTGGGCTGCACGTCCAGCAACGACACTGCCCAGATGTTGCGCTGCCGGTTGGAGGGGCGAAGAGCGAACATCCAGCCGTTCGCCCACCCGACGACGCCCCGGGGGTGATGGGCCTGGCGCACCAGATATCTGATCGCGCGTTGCTTGGGAGATGTACCTGCTGCCTGCATGATCGCCAGTCAACGGCTTCAAGTGCGCTTGAAGTCAAATGATGAGCAGTTGACGATCGGTGAGCCGGCGAGCCTACCGGCGTCGCCGAACAGGTCCCGGACCGCGGTCACCGTCGCCACCGGGCCTCTCGGCTCCGCGCCGGGCGCGGAGCCGAGGGGTCGATTCAGCGTCCGTGGGCGGGGGCCGGTTCCACGTGGGCGTCCCAGTCGATCCGGTGGCGGTACACCGGGCCGGTGGTCTTCTCCGGGTTCATGACCGTCCTGGTCAGGATCGGCATGAGCAGCGGGATCATGGCCTGGGCCACCGGGCCGGGCGCCTTGGCGTGGTTGATCTTCGCGGCGCGTGCGGCGATCATCTCCACCCGGCCGCGGCGCAGGTGCTCGTAGGCGGCGAAGGCGCTCGGCGCGTCGGGCAGGTCGCGCAGGCAGCGGGCGAGTTCGACGGCGCTCTCGATGGCCAGGGACGCGCCCTGGCCGGAGCTGTTGGACGGGGCGTGCACCGCGTCGCCGACCAGGACCATCCGGCCGCGGTGCCAGTGCGGGACCTTCGGCATGATCTGCAGCGCTCCGATGACCTGCAGCCGGTCCGCGCTGGTGCGCTCGACCAGCTGCCGGCCCGGGTCGTCGTCGCCGTACGCGTCGTGGAGCCGGCGCAGCCATTCCGCCGCCGGCACCGCGCGGGCCTCGGCGATGGGCAGGGGTGTGTGCCACGGCAGGTTGGCGCCCCATTCCGCGCCGCCGCCGGGGCGGGGCCGGTAGATGTAGTACGCGCGCTTGCCGAAGGCGAAGGTGATGCTGTCGGGGCCGCCGGGCACATCGCCGTCCACGATGGACTCGAAGCCGAGCATTCCGGTGTAGTTCGGGCCGGGCGCGTCCGGGTCGATGAGCCCGCGGACGGTCGAGCGGACGCCGTCGGCGCCGATGAGGACGTCGGCGGTGGCGGTGGTGCCGTCGGCGAACCGCGCGGTCACCCCTGAGGGGACCTCCTCCGCGCCGATCAGGCGTTTGCCGTGGACGACCGGGACGCCGTGCGCGACCGCGTGGTCGTGCAGGGCCCGGTGCAGGTCGGCGCGCCACATTAGGTGCAGGGGCGCCACCATGGGCACGTCGAAGCGCCGCTTGGCGCCCATCGCCATGATCATCCGGTGTAGCGGGCGGCCGGCGGCCAGGACGGCCTCGTCGGCGCCGACGACGCGGAGCGCGGCGACACCGTTCGGCGCCAGGGCGAGTGAGCCGCCGACGCCGTCCGCGGTGCTCGGGTACGCCTCGTACACGGTGGCCTCGATGCCCGCCTTGCGCAGCGCCACCGCCGCGACCGGCCCGGCGATCCCGCCGCCGATGACCAGTGCGCTCTTGACCTTCGTCATGGTTCCTCCATGCCGGGGACCGGCCGATCCCGGCCTCCGGCTGATCGATCCGGATCTCGTGCGTCCGAACCGGCTCCCACGGAGGAACCCGACTATCCTTTCGAGTGCCACCTCGTGGCCGGGCCTTCCGTGGGTTTCGGTTCGAGGATGACGGCCCCGGCGCGGTGTTGCCGCACCTCGCCGGGGCCGTTCCTATGTCGTCGTGTCGCTCCCCTCCCCCGGCTCGAACGGCATCCCGCCGGTCTCGTGCCAGGCCCGCCACTCCGGCAGGCTCGGGAACGTTCCGGATGTCAGCTCCGCCAGCAGCGAGCGGACCCAGGCGGTCTCCGCCGCCCGTACGGCCAGCTCGTACTCCCCCTCGATCAGGAACAGCCGCGGAACCTCCCGGCCGTAACGCGCCAGGTCCTCGCGCCGCCCGGCGAGGTCCTCCTCCAGCAGCGCGAGACGGCGTTCGAGCAGACGTACGGCCTCGTCCGGCGGCAGCACCGACAGCACCGACAGGCCGGCGGTGAACCGCAGCTGCTCCGGCTCCGGGGTGGAGACCAGCTCACGCACCCAGTCGGTGAGCTCCTCCCGGCCGGCGTCGGTGATCCGGTAAACGGTGCGCTCGGGGCGGCCGCCCTGCCGTGTGCTCCCGGCGGCCTCCAGCAGACCGTGCCTGGCCAGGTTCTGGACGACCGTGTACAGCGACCCCCACTTGATCTTCATGTCCTGGTCCTTGCCCCAGGCGCGCAGAGCGGAGGCCATCTCGTACGGGTGCATCGGCCGCTGGACGACCGCCGACAGGACGGCGAGCGCCAGCAGGTTGCCGACCTTCCGTCGCTTCGCCATCGCCCTCACCTCGCATCCGAATACTCGCCTACGAGTATACAGTCCGCTGGACGGCCCTTACGTGAGTGACGGCTTGATGCTGAGGGGTGGGCGCCGGCGGGTGGTGCCGGGCTGCCCTGGTCAGGGGGCGTGGTCATATTCGGCCGGAAATTCTCGATAAGCCCTTGAGCCCGGAGATCCTCAGCGGGGTTCGTCGCGTGTGGTCCAGCCGTGTTTGGTGATGAGCTTGGCCAGGACGTGGCGGAGCTGGTTGATGCGGTCGGCGGCGTCCGGGCCGCGGATGCCGATGGTAATACTGGTTTCGGTGGCGTGGTAGGTGGTGGCTCGGCCTTCGGCGGCGGTCCGTGCGGCGGCGTGGATGCGGCCGCGTAGGCGCATCAGTTTGCGTAGGTCGGTGGGGTCGAGGTCGTCGATGGTGAGGTAGCACAGGAACGGCCCGGGCTCGGTGAGGGGACCGTCGGGAAGGCCTTCGGCGAGTGCTTGGCGGATCTTTTCGCGGTCGCTGTTGCTCATGGGCCGTCTGCCGAGCCAGTCGGGCCAGCCGTCGCCGCGGAGCGGGACGGTGTGGGCGGACGGAGGTGGCTGCTCGGCGGGTTCCGGGGGGCTGGGCTGCGCGTCGGTGTCCATGTTCGTCCTGTGCCTTGGTGGGCGGGGGTTTCAGATGGTGACGATTTCGGTGCTCTGGTTACCGGTCGATGGTGAGATGGTCGAGCGCGGTGAGTTTGTCGTCGTCGGTGGGCTGGGTGTAGATGCGCAGGGTGTCGAGGCGGGCGTGGCCGCCGATCTCGGCGGCGGTGACCAGGTCGACGCCGCCGCGGATGAGCTGGGTGAAGAAGGTGTGCCGGCCGACGTGGGCAGTGATGTCGTCCTCCAGCCCGGCGGCGGTGGCGATGGCGGTGAAGACGGTGGAGGCGGCGCGGGTGGTCAGCCTCCCGCCCCGGCGGGACAGGAACAGCGCGGGGATGGTGGCGGCGTTCTTCCATGTCGGCCGCTCGTCCAGCCAGGTGGTGAGCGGGTCACGCAGGGCCTGGTGGATGGGTACTTCGCGGACCTTGCCGCCCTTGCCCCACACCCGCAGGACTCCTTTGCGGGCCGACATCCGCACGTCGGGGACGTCGAGGGCGACGCTGTCGCCGATGCGCAGCCCGGCGTAGAAGGGAAGCTTTGCGAGGAGCCGGTCGCGGGGGTGCGGCCAGGCTTCGATCGCCCGCAGCCAGCGGATCTGGGCGTTCTTGTCCAGTGCCCGGGGTGCGGTGCGCGGCAGGTCGTCGCGGCCGACCTCGGCTTTGCCGAGGCCGAGGCGGGTGTGGAAGTCGTCCAGGGCGGCCAGGGCGTTGTTGCTGTAGCGGACCGATCGTTTGGGGATGGCGTCGCGCAGCAGGTAGAGGCGGTAGTCGCGTACGGCCCAGTCGCGGGCGCGCGGGTTGGTGAGCGGGTCGCCCTTGGACCGCCGGTTGGAGGCCGGGTCGGCCAGCCAGGCCAGGTACATCCGTACCCGGGAGATGTAGGTGCGTTTGGTGTCGTCGGCGAGCGGCACATCGTCCAGGGCGGTGGCGTAGGCGGCGAGGAACTCGGCGTATTCCGCCGGCAGCGGTGTGGGCCGGGCGCCGCGCCGCCGCGGCGGTGTCTCGGCGGTCGAAGGCTCCGTGTTCTCGGAAGTAGTTGCGGGGGTTTGTGATCTGCCTGGGATCGTGTTCTCAGAAGTAAACTCCCGGTTGCTCACACCACGGGCGTCGACGCGCGCTCAAGCGGTGTTCGTCTTGGCTGCTGAGCGTGGTCATCCCCGGAGCACGGCGCTTGCCCTGCTGGCTACTCGCCGGGACATCGTGGTTGTCACCGTGCCCAATCCTGCCAGCACCGCAGCCACGATCATGGCTCCGCGATAGCCGGAGGCGACCGCGGAGGCAGTGGCGTACCCACCGGTCGCGGTGAACGCTGCCGAGGCCACTGCGACGCCGAACGCCGCGCCCACCTGTCGGACGGTGCTGAAAAGACCCGACGCGGTGCCGATGTCGGCGGGCTTGACCGAGCCGACGACCGACTTGGTCAGTGCGGGCACGGCGAATGTGAAGCCGACGGCTACGACCGCCATGGCCACCGCCAGTATCGGGTACCACAGCCCGGGACGCGAGAACACCGCCGGGATGGTCGTGCCTGCCGTCTGCAGCGTCATGCCGGTCATGATCATCGGCCGGGTGCCCACACGGTCGGTGGATGTGCCGGACCAGGGCCCGAGGGCAAGGGGCACCAGTCCGAGCGGCAGCAGGCGGAGCCCGGCTACCAGCGGACTGTCGCCCTGAGCGTCCTGGAAGAACTGCGCGGTGAAGAACACCAGGGCTGTCAACGACGCCGACTGGAGGAAGATGCCAGCGATGCCGGACGCGAAGGCGGTCTCGGTGAACAACCGCAGCGGAATGAGCGGCTGGCTCGCTCGACGCTGCCAGGCGAGCAGGGCGACCAGGGCCACGCCGCCGAGCACGAGTGAGCCGACCACCGCCCGGTCGCCCCAGCCGTCCGCGGCGGCGCGAACCACACCCCACACCAACGTCAGCACAGACGCACCGCCGAGGACCAGCCCGAGCAGGTCTAGCGCACGCCGCCCGCCCGGCCCACCGCCCTGAACGCCGCGGATGCGCAGCAGCACGGCTACCGCGGCCGCTACACCGATGGGTACGTTGATCCAGAAGATGTACGACCAGGAGAGCATCTGGGTGATGACTCCGCCGAAGACGGGTCCGAGCACGGTGGCGAGGCCGGTGACCGCGCCGAACACACCCTGCGCCCATCCTCGTCGTTCGGTTGGGAAGGCGGCGTTGATCAGGGCGAGCGCCGTGGGCATCGTCACGGCGGCGCCGATCCCCTGCACCGCTCTGGCTCCGATGAGCACTGCGCCGTTCGGCGCGAGCGCGCAGGCGACCGACGCTACGGCGAACAGCAGCAGACCACTCGCGTACACCCGTCGCCGGCCCCAGCGGTCTCCGAGCGCCGCCGCGGTCATCAGCAGTACGGCGAAGGTGAGTGTGTAGGCGTTGATTGTCCAGTCCAGTGTGGTGATCGAGGCATGCAGCGCGACCCGTAGTGTCGGCAGGGCCGTCGTCACTGCGAACAGGTCCAGGATCACCAGGAACGAACCGACACTCGCCAGCGCGAGCGTCCACCGCTGATCGGCGGTCAGTTGATTCGAGGGCGGTGCGGTGAGTGTCGATTGGGATGACATCGGTCTCCTCGGGTTGGCCGGCAGTGACACTGCTGGGTAGACCCGCTGGACGCCGAAAACCGGGCGCGCCCGGTTTTCGGCGCGGCCGGTGTCATCACAACTGGACGATTATGCGAGTTCGGACGCAGCGAGGATGGGGTCATGGACGAGGTGTTGCTGTCGGGAGCACGCGAGGGCGACGCGGAAGCGTTCGGCAAGCTCACCGAGCCGTACCGGAGGGAGCTTCAGGTGCACTGCTATCGGCTGGTGGGTTCGGTTGCCGAGGCCGAGGATCTGGTCCAGGAGACGCTGTTCGCGGCCTGGCGCGGGATCGGCGGTTTCGCGGGGCGTTCCTCGATACGCACCTGGTTGTACCGGATCGCGACCAACCGCTGCCTGAACGCGTTGCGTGATCGCAGCCACCGGCCGTCTCCGGTCGCCGCCCCGCCTCCGGTTCCGCTGCCTGAGCCGAACCGGCTCAGCGAGGTACCGTGGCTCGAGCCCTACCCCGACACGCTGACCGGGTTCGGCGAGCCGGTCCCTGGCCCAGAAGCGCGTGTGGAGAGCCGCGAGGCCGTATCACTCGCGTTCGTCGCCGCCGTACAGACCATGCCGCCGCGCCAGCGGGCCATCCTCGTGCTGCGCGACGTGCTCGGATTCCGAGGCGCCGAAGTCGCGGAGATGCTCGACACAACCGTGGACGCCGTCGCGAGCGGCCTCAAACGGGCCCGCAGCGCATTGGCGAATCGTGAGCAGTCGGCACACCCGCCGCTACCGAACTCCCCGACCGAGCGTCGCGTCATGGACGCGTTCGTCGCCGCCTTTGAGCGGTGCGACGTGCCCGCGCTGGTTGAGCTGCTCACCGACGACGCCTGGTTCACCATGCCACCACTGCCGCAGGAATACCAAGGCCGCGACGCCATCGCTGACTTCTTCGCCGAAATCGGCTTTGTGGGCGGCACTCGGCGGTTCCGCCTCATTCCGACCAGAGCCAACGGCCAGCCCGCATTCGGCCGCTATCTGCGCGACCCCTACGCCGGCATCGCCCGCGCGCACGGACTGACCGTGCTCACTCTCGACGGCGACCGTATAAGCCAAATCACGGCCTTCCTCGACACCGGCATGCTCCCGCGATTCGGCCTGCCCCGCATCCTGGCCGACAACGGATGAGCCCGCCGGGAGCGGCTCTGGAGACCTCGCCGTCCGGCACCGGCACCGGCACGGACTACCGGTAGATCACCCGTCACGCCTCTCACTCCTCATCGGGGTCGGCGGCGGCAGGGTAACGAAGATCGCGCAGCTGTTCGCCCAACTTAGGACGGTGGAACGGGTAGAAACCGTGGAAGTTGATGTGCTCAAACACCAGGGGGCTCAGCCGAGCGCGGATGTCGTGGCCGATGCCCAGGCCGCCAGCCTCCAACTGCTTGACCGCCGCGTCGATATACAACGAGTTCCACCAGGTGATGGCATTCAACCCCAGGCCCAACGCGCCGAGCTGGTCTTCCATCCCACGCTCATATCCGCGGCGAAGCTGGCCGAGGTTGCCGAAGAACACGCGCCGGGCCAGGTTGTGGCGGGACTCGCCGATGTTGAGCTGGGCGCCGATCATCCGCCGGTACTCTCCCACATGAATCACCTGAAGTAGGTGGAGGGTCTTGAAGATTCGGCCATAGTGGGCGAATGCCGACCCCAGGCCGGTAAGGCGACCCTCGGTCATCATCATCCGGATCAGGTCGTAGGCGCGGACCTGGCCGGTAGCCAGGGATCCGGCCACCCGGACCATGTCGTCCCATTGGCCAATGATCGCCGGGAGGGAGACACGGCGCAGGCCCAGGGTGTTGAAGTCGCCCCAGGCGTTGGCGTGCTTGTGGTCGCGGGTGAGGGTGCCCTCCAGCATCGCAGTGTCGATCCACCATAGTTGGGTGTCGGTGATGTCGGCGTGGCGGGGCGCGAACTG
The DNA here is from genome assembly GCF_040655075.1 of Actinoallomurus sp. NPDC050550. Classification (NCBI taxonomy): domain Bacteria; kingdom Bacillati; phylum Actinomycetota; class Actinomycetes; order Streptosporangiales; family Thermomonosporaceae; genus Actinoallomurus; species Actinoallomurus sp. NPDC050550. Next base: position 82,630 of record NZ_JBFAJC010000014.1, read on the forward strand.
GTACCCGCACATCGCGAACATGCCGTACACCAGGTCGGAGTAGCTGCCCTGGTCGGTGGTGATCACCTCGGGGTGTTCGATCGCGTCGAGGCGGTGGATGGCGTCCAGGATGAACAGCGAGTCCCGCAGCGTGCCGCGGATCAGTAGGCCCCCAAGACCCATCACCTTGTCCGAGACGGTGTTCAACCAGGTCGAACCCCTCGGCCGCTTCCCGATACCGAAGTACAGAGGTGACGGGCGGGCAAACAGGGAGCGGACCGGGACCACAAACCGCATCCCGTCCACCGAGGCGACCAGCCCGCCGCCCCAATCCGCGGTGATGTCGATCGGGGCCTGGGTCTCGACCAGGCGGGCCGAGGCTGCGGCGATGCCCTCGCCGTGGAAGTTGCCCTTCTCCACTCCCAGCAGCCGGTGCTCGGTGAGCGCCAGCGTCCCCGGCTTGATGACGGGGACCAGGCCGACGTTGCACGAGCGGGCCACGGTCAGCGCGGCGAGGGTGATGTCCAGGTCGTCGCGACGCAGGTGCGACCCGGAGATGTGCCCCATCTGGTCGAACATGCCGGTCCTGGCGTGCACCTCCAGCGGCAGTTCGGGGTAGTCGATACGCGGCAGCAGGTCCTGGACGGCGTCGTGGACCGCCTTGAACCCTTCCGGCAGCGGCGCGGCCTCCAGCCGCGACATGTGCAGCCTGCCGCCCTTGATGCTCACCGAGGCGTTGCCGGCCAGCCATCTTCACCGGCGCCACCATCGAGCAATCCACCACCCCGGTACCCAGCCCCAACACATACGCCGACCGGTCGAATGCCTCCACCATGCCCGTACCCGACACCTTGGTCACCGCAGTGCGCATCCACTCCAGCACCGACACTTTCTTGCCGTCCGGTACCCGCAGCGTGGCCACCAGCTCCCCACGCATGTACGGCGGAGCCGCATCCACCAGCGTCTTGTTGATCGCCGCCAGCTCGACCCGCCGTACCTCGGTCACCAGCCGCGACAGCGTGCTGATCCCCGGTAGCAACACCCGGTTCTCAATCAGCCACAGCACCGCCCGGTCGAACAGCTCCCGCTTGGAGTCACGCGTCTTGCCCACCCGGGACGCGATGAACGCGGCCACCTCGGCCTCGGCGTCACCGAACTCCCGGTACCCCAGCAGCTCCCGGATCTGCGTCGCGTGGTCGTAGGGCGTCTGCCACCGGTCGCCGTACTGCTTCACCGCCGTCCAGTCCCCGACCCCGAGCTGCTCGGCGACGTACCTGATCACCACCTCCGGTACGTCGACCGGACCGGAGTCGGTCAGGAACGTGCCGAGCATCCGCACCGTTCCCCACTGGACCGACCATCCGAGCCGGTTGTGCAGGCCACGCCGGATCCGCGCCTCCGTCAGCGCGGCCTCATCCAGGAAGAAGAACTTCTCCAACTCCTCAGGCGTCGGGTCCGCCACGAACCGGCCGTACCGGCCCACCTGCTCCACAGACAAGTACTCATGCGGCACGGAACGTCACCGTAGGAGAACAACCCGCCACTACCCGGCGGTATGCCCAAACTGAAACCGGCTCATCTCGCTACCGCCCCCAACACCCCCACCGCCTGCGGCCAGGGCTTATCGAGAATTCCCGGCCGGATATGACCACGGCCCCGGTCAGGCGCCGGCGGCGCCGTCGACCGGCAGGATCGCGCCGGTCACGTACGAGGCGCGGTCGCTGAGCAGCCAGGCGGCCGCCTCGGCGATCTCCCGGGGCTCGGCCATCCGGCCCAGCGGGATCCTTGCGGTCATCCCCTCGATGATGCCGGGAGTCGCCGCTTCCCAGTCGTCGATCATTTCGGTGGCGGTGCCGCCGGGGGTGATGCCGTTCACCCGGATGCCTGCGGGGGCCCAGTCGACCGCGGCGGTCTCGGTGAGGCTGTTGAGCGCGCGCTTCATCGCCCCATAGGCGGGCAGGGCGGGGTTGGCGCGACGGCTGCCGATGCTGGAGGTGTTGACGATGGCCCCGCCGCCGTTGCGTCGCATGAGTGCGGCCTCGGCGTTCATGGCGGTCCAGTGCGCGCGGAGGTTCACGGCGAACTGCTCGTCGATGTCCTCGTCGGTGGTCGCGTCGACCGGGCCGGGCTGCTGAATCACCGCGCCGTTGTTGAAGGCGCCGTCGAGCCGTCCGTGCAACTCCCCGACGCGGTCGACCGCCACGCGGATGCTCGCACGGTCGGCGAGGTCCAGGGTGACGGCGTCGGCGACGCCGCCGTCGGCTCGGATCTCGGTCACGATCCGCTCAAGGGCGTCGGTGCTGCGGGCGGCCAGCACGACCTTTGCGCCTTCCCGCGCAAAGAGCCGGGCCGCGGCAGCGCCGATGCCACGGCTGGCGCCGGTGATGAACACGACCTTGCCGTTCAGCAGGCCGATGGATTCCTCCGCAGCCGCCGCGAACGGCTCCGGCCCGAAGACGTCGGTCTCCCCTCAGGCCCGCGACGCCGGACACCGGGCCTGCGGCGCGAGGAGGTCGCGGTCCTCGCGCACATCTCCACGGAGTACTACGTTCGCCTCGAACAGGGCAGAGCGGCCTCAAGACCCTCGGGCGAGGTCCTCGCCGGGATCGCAGGCGCACTGCTGCTCACGGACACCGAATCCGATCACCTCCACGTCCTGGCGGGCACCGCGCCGAGCCGTTCCAGGCTGCACCGGTGCGACGTCCGCCCGAGCATCCTCGCCCTGCTCGAGCGGCTGCCCCAGACAGCCGGCTTCGTCATGTCCGCCGCGTTCGAGGTGCTCGCCTGGAACGACCTCGCCGCCGCCCTCATGGAGGACTTCGCCGCACTCGCCCCCAGGGACCGCAACCTCGCACGCAGGGTATTCCTCGGATCAGAACGCGCCGGCGCGCCGCTGTACGGGGTCGCCAACACCGCCGAGTTCCGGCACCAGGCCGTCATGGGGTTGCGTGCCGCCCTCGCCCGCTACCCCACCGACCCCGCGGTCACCGGACTCATCGACGAACTCCGCGACGCCAGCCCCGACTTCGCCCGCCTCTGGGACCGACATGACGTGCAGGCCGCACCCACCCTCACCAAAACCTTCCGCCACCCGGCCGTCGGAGAGATCACCGTCGACTGCGACTCACTCGCACTCACCGAACGCGACCAGCACCTCGTGCTCTACAGCGCCCCGCACGGATCCCCGAGCGCCGAAGCGCTGGCCCTTCTGAACGTCCTCGGAACCTCGGCTGCCGCCGAGTACCGGCAGTAGCGGGACGGTCCGCGGCGCACGTCTTTGCCGGCACATCCGCTCCTCCCCACGGGCCATACTGAGCCGGTGACGAGTGACGCCCACGAGGAGGGACCGATCCGCACCGGGGAGGCCGCCGAGCCGGCCGGATCCGGCGGCCTCACCGTCGGCCGGGCCGCCTCTCTCGTCGGGGTCAGCGTCAAGACGCTGCACCACTGGGACTCGATCGGCCTCGTACGCCCGAGCGAGCGGACCTGGGCCGGGTACCGGGTGTACTCGGGCGACGACGTCGCCCGGATCCACCGGGTCCTCGTCTACCGGGAGCTGGGTTTTCCGCTCGCCGAGATCGGCCGGATCCTCGATGCCCCGGGCACCGACGCGCGTCACCACCTGCGCCGGCAGCGGTCACAGCTGATGGAACGCATCGACCGCCTGCAGAAGATGGTCGGCGCGGTCGATCGCATGCTGGAGGCGTCGAAGACGGGGATGCGGCTGACTCCGGAGGAGCAGGTCGAGATCTTCGGCGACGACTGGCAGCCCGCCTGGGTCGAGGAGGCCGAGGACCGCTGGGGCGACAGCGCGCAGTGGGCGCAGTACGCCGAGCGGGCCGACCGGATGACACCAGAGGACTGGAAGGACATCGCGGCCACGACCGACGCGTTGAACACCGACCTCGCCGCCGCCAAGCGCGCCGGCGTCGCGCCCGGCTCCGACGAGGCGAACGCCCTCGTGGAGCGGCACCGCGCACTGCTCTCGCGGTACTTCGACTGCACGCACGCGATGCAGGCGTGCATCGGGCGGACGTTCGTCGACGATCCCGGATACGCCGAATACTTCGACACGGCCGCACCAGGCCTGGCCGTCTGGCTGCGCGACGCGATCTTCGCGAACGCCGCGGCCCACGGAGTCGACCCGGAGTCCGCGATCTGGGAGTGACCGCGCGAGGCCACCGGCTCGCCCGCACCGGCACTCCTCCGGACACGTGTGCCTACGCCCTCGAGGAACATTGGAACGAAAAACGGCGCTAAGCCCGAAAGCTGCTGTTCGGAGCGCCACGGAACGGATCGCTCGGACAGTGCCTGTGATCTGCAACATACGCGGCACCGAGTGACGTGGTCCGTACAGGCGCGGCCGGTCGGTGCGATCGTGCAGCAGAAGCGGCTGATCAGCGCGAAGTAGTGGCCACGCCGCTAGTGAGCCGGGTTGTGTGGATCCGGTAGGCCTTGCGCTGGGCCGGGGACGCCTGGTCGGTGCCCAGCGCCGCGGCGGCCGTGGAACAGGTCCCGGCCGAGGGCGTGGCGGCCTTCCTGGACGTTGCCCTGCGCTTTCATGGTGCGCCGGTAGCCGGGTTCGTCGGCCATCCGCAGCACGTGCAGGGTTTTGTGGATCCGGCCGTAGTGAGCGATCGCTTCGCCGAGCGGGGTGGGGTTTCCGTCGCGGGAGAGCATCCGGATCACCTCGTGCGCGCGGACGGTGCCGGTGTGGATGGAGGCGATCACCCGCAGGATGTCCTCCCAGTGCCGGGTGATCCGCTGCAGGTCGATCTCGGCACGCGAGAACCCCGTGCCCGGGAAACTGCCATACGCCGACGCCTGGTCATCGGACAGGAACTCAACCGGCAACGCATCTCTCCTGCTGCTGCAACCCACCCACCGCGGCGGAACCGCGAGCACCTCACCAGCACCCCAGGCCTCTGGTCAACTCACAGAAACGCAGGTCAAGCCATGATCAACGCCTAGCGCCGCTTTCCGTTCCAATGTTCCTCAAAGGCCGCCTATGGCGGGTGTCGCCGACTGCAACGGGCGTACCCCACCCTCGTGGGTTTCGTCGCGGCCTCCGGGACGGCGGCGTCGATTGAAAGAAGCTGGAAGGCAATGTTCGGTGGACCGTTGTGTCAGTGCGTTGCGGCGGTCAGTCCGGCGCGGTGGATGCGGGTGTGCTCGGCGACGCGCCGGCCGAGGTGGCGGGCGGTGTTCAGGTCTGCGTCGTGGACGGCGGGGGTGTCGTTGAAGCTTTGTGCGCCGGCGCCGAGGTAGAAGCCGAGGCGGTTGTCGTCCTGGGGGCTGGATGTGGTGGTGTTCCAGCCCGGCAGGAGGTTCAGGCTCACCCAGAGCATTCCGTGCTGGGCCGCCAGGAGCGAGAGGTACTGCAGGGTGTGCATCTTGTCGCCGCTCATGGAGCCGGAGTTGGTGAATCCCGCCGCGAGCTTGTCGCTCCAGGCGCGGGTCATCCACCGCTTGCTGCTGGCCTCGGCGAAGGCGTGGAACGCCCCGGACGCGGTGCCCATATAGGTAGGAGTGCCGAAGATGATGGCGTCCGCGGCGTCCATCAGTTCCCAGTCGGCGTCGCTGAGGGAGGCGACGTCCACGCGGTGGACGTGCGTCCCAGCGATGGAGCGCGCGCCGTCGGCCACGGCCGTGGCGATCTGCGCGGTGTGGCCGTAGCCGGAATGCGACGCGATGACGATCGAGATATCGGACACGGGTGTTCCTCTCCTGCCGCGGTGGCGGCGTGTTCGGTGGTGTGGCGGCGGACGATGAGCCGCCCGCTGCGGCGGTCGGCCGCACTGCTCCGCGCTTCGGGTGCCGGCGGCCCGGGTGGGGGCGCGGTGCATGCCCAGGTGCCGCGGGCCGACGCCGACCACCATCGGTATGGATCACTGTTCCACTTCTGAGCGTATCACCGATAAGGCAGCGATACGCAAAATGAGATATCGTTGTTCCATGAACGAGGGACGACGCGCCGCGCGACGTCAGGTGCTGCAGGTGGCCGCCAAGCTTTTGGAGGAGGGCGGCAGCGAAGCGGTCTCTACGCGCGCTGTCGCCGCAGCCGCGGGCATCACGGCCCCCGCGCTCTACCGGATGTTCGACGACAAGGACGGACTCCTGGCCGAGCTGGCCGCCTACGGATTCGAGATGTACCTGGCCGAGAAACGGGAGGCACTGGCGCTGACCCCCGACGACCCGGTGGCCGACCTCTACCGCGGCTGGGACCTACACGTCGACTTCGGAGTGCAGCACCCCGCGTTCTACATGCTCATGTACGGCACTGTGCGGCCCGGGCGGCGGCCCCCGGCCGCGGACGAGGCGCACGCCCTGCTGGTGAGACTGCTGGGCCGGGCGGCCGATGCCGGGCGCCTTCGGGTTCCGGTGGAGCAGGCGACCCGCGTCATCCACGCGGCGACGACGGGTGCCACGCTGGCGCTGATCGGCGAAGAGTCCTCGGAGCGGGACCTGACCACTTCGGCACGGCTGCGGGACACCGTCATCGCCTCGGTCACCACGGGCTCGCCCGCCTCATCCGGGTCGGACCTGGCCTCGCGCGCACTCGCTCTCGATGCCGCACTGGAAACCGCGCTCACCACCGGGCCCCCGGCTGCGGGCGCCCGGGTACCTCTGCGAGACACGGAGACGGCTCTGCTGCGCGAATGGCTGCAGCAGCTGGCAGGCTGAACCGGCCGCCTGCTCCGCGGGCGGTGGGCGCAGTCGGTTACGCCGACCGTATCTCGGCGATACCCGTATGGGTCACGGCCCGTGGGTACGGCCGGAGTCCGCATCCTCGAGGATCTCGCGGTCCGGCGCGGCGGCCATCGCCCGGGAACCGGGCGGCAGGACATGCGCGGCGAAGGCGTCGACGGCGTTGACGACGGCTTCGAAGCGTAGTGAGTGGAACAGGTCGAACGCGTGCTGCCCGCCGGGCAGTTCGGCGTAGACGACCGGCCGGGTCGACAGGCCGCAGAGGCGTTCGGCGAAGACCCGGGCGCCCTCGACGGGGACGACGGTGTCGTGGTCGCCATGGACGAGGAAGAACGGCGGCGCGTCGGGCCCGACATGGGCAAGAGGCGAGGTCTGGGCGTCCGCGTCGTCGTAGGGGCCGTAGTAGCCGCCGAGGCCGATCACCGCGGCGACCGAGGTGTCCACGTGCTCGAAACCGGGCTGGAAGGCGGGGTCGGCGGGAGTGAGCGCGGCCAAGGCCGCCATGTGCGCGCCGGCGGAACTGCCCGCCAGGATGATCCGGTCGGGATCGGCGCCGTAGGCGGGGCCGTGTTCCCGGACCCAGGCGATCACCTTCTTGGCGTCCACCACATGGTCGTGGAAGGTCGCCTGCGGACGCAGACGATAGTTCGCGCTGACGCACACCCAGCCCTGGCCCGCCAGCCGGTACAGGAGAGGCAGCGACTGGCTGTTCTTCCTGCCGCTCGTGTAACCGCCGCCGTGCAGGTGGATCAGGACCGGGACGCCCGCCGGCCGGGAGCGACGACGGTACAGGTCCAGGAGATTGCGCCGGCCGGCCGGGCCGTACGGCAGGTCGGGGATCCGTTCCACACCGCGGTGGCGGCGGAAGAAGGGTCGGAACAGGATGCGCCTGTACGGCAGACGGCGCGAGACCGGCACCGCCCCCATGGCGCGTTGCACGGCGGGCAACGCCCGGTGGCCGCGCCAGGCCACCAGTCCCAGGCCCGCCGTGGTCACGGCCGCCGCCCCGGCGAGGAGGGGCGAGGTGAGGTCGCCTTGGACGAGGGCCAGGACCGTGGCGGCCAGAAGCCACGCGAACACCACGAAGGGCAGTTCGTTGACGGCCACGCCGAGGCGGAAGGCGAGCATGGCCAGCGGCCGGGGCCGTCCCGGCGCGGCCAGCGCGATCAGGGCGCACACCGCGATCAGGACCAGAACGGTCAGGTATCCGAAGGGCAGGTTCATCGCCGCGCCAGCCCGAGGACGAGTACGGAGCCGACGACCAGGTGCAACAGGACCAGGACCAGCGCCGCGCCGGCACCGGCGGCGCCGGTGAGCGGGCCGGTGAGGGACAGGGCGAGCACGGTCACGGCGGTGATCGTCCAGATCCGGCGCGGCCGGGTGGCCGATCGCTCCAGGACGGCCAGGAGCGCCCAGCCCGCGAGCCCGGCCAGCAGGCTCGCGACCGCGACCGGCACCGGCCCGACCGTGCTGGTGCCGCCGCCCGTCCGTACGGTCAGCGTGGTTCCGGCCAACGGCACCGCCAGGGCCCACACGGCCAGGGCGGCCGCAGGAGCGCCGAACACGGTGAGGAGGAGTCTGGTGATGGAGGTGTTCATGCCGGTCAGCCTCGCCCGGCCGCCGGCGCCGCCGCATCGGGCGCGCGGTCGCGTCCCGTCCTGCTCCGGCGGGGGGCGGGTCCGACTTAAGTAGGTACCGGCTCCGTCGTACCGGCGATTAGCCTGGCCCGGTGAACGAGCTGCCCTCCCCGCATCCGATCGCGGTGGCGAGCGTGACCCTCGGGGTGGGCACGCTGACCGGCGTGGCGCTGTGGGGACACGGTTCCACGTCCTGGCTGGATGTCGCCGTCGCGGTCGTGAGCCTGCTCGCGGCGATCGCCCAGCTGTGGTGGCCGGTCGCCGGGGCGCTGACCGCCACCCTGCTGGCGGTGGCCTTTCCGGTGGCCACGACGGCGGCGACGATGGGGGCGCTGCAGGTGGCCCAGCGCAGGCGGTTCTCCGTCGCGGTGGCCGTCGGGGCGGCCGGCATCGCGGCCCACGTGGTCCAAGGACTGTGGCGGCCGAACTCCGGCATCTCCCTCGGCTGGTGGCTGGTGCTGATCTGCGCCGCGTACGGTGCGCTGGTCGGCTGGGGCGCGCTGGCCCGCTCCCGCCGCGCACTGCTCTTCTCACTGCGCGAACGCGCCCTGCGCGCCGAGGCCGAGCAGGGCAGGCGGATCGCCGAGGCCCGCATGGCCGAGCGGCGCACGCTCGCCTGGGAGATGCACGACGTGCTCGCCCACCGGCTGTCCCTGGTGGCCACCCACGCCGGAGCGCTGGAGTACCGCCCGGACTCCTCCCCCGAACAACTCGCCCAGGCCGCCGGGGTGGTCCGCACCGGAGTGCACCAGGCGCTGGAGGAGCTTCGGCAGGTGATCAGCCTGCTGCGCGAGGAGGACGACACCCCCGACGACATGGAACCCCAGCCCACGCTGGCCGACCTGCCCCGCCTGATCGCCGAGGCGCGCCAGGCGGGCCAGCCGGTACGGCTCCGCGACGAGGTCGCCGACGCCGCCGCCCTCCCGGCGGGCGCCACCCGGACCGCCTACCGCGTCGCACGGGAGGGGCTGACCAACGCGCGCAAGCACGCGCCCGGCCTGCCGGTCGAGATGCTGCTGCACGGTGCCCCGGGCACCCGCCTGGTGATCGACGTCCGCAACCCGCTGCCCGCGGCGGAAACGGCCCCGATCGCGCCGGGCAGCGGCCTCGGCCTGGTCGGCCTCACCGAGAGGGTACGGCTGGCCGGCGGGCGGCTGGACCACCAGGCCACCGACGGGCAGTTCCGTCTCCTGGCCTGGCTACCATGGCCGGCGTGATCCGCGTACTGCTGGTCGACGACGACGCCATGGTGCGCGCGGGCCTGTCCATGATGCTGGACGGCGCCGCGGGAATCACCGTGGTCGCCGAGGCGGCCGACGGCCAGGAGGCCATCACCGCCACCGACGCCCACGCCCCCCACGTCGTGCTGATGGACCTGCGCATGCCGCGGGTGGACGGCATCACCGCCACCCGTCGGCTGCGCGCCCGCGCCCGCCCGCCGGAGGTGATCGTCCTGACCACCTTCGACACCGACGAGAACATCCTGTACGCGCTGCGCGCCGGCGCCAGCGGGTTCCTGCTCAAGGACGCCTCGCCTCAGCAGATCGTCGAGGCGGTCACCCGGGTCGCCGCGGGGGACCCGATCCTGTCCCCCGGCATCACCCGGCGGCTCATGGACCGCACCGTCACGCAGGCCGGCGCCTACGAACGGGCACGCACCACGCTGGCCGCCCTCACCCCGCGCGAGCACGAGGTGGCCCTCGCGATCGCCCGGGGTCGGACGAACGCCGACATCGCCGCCGAACTGGCCATGGGCCTCACGACGGTCAAGGCCCACGTCTCCAGCATTCTCACCAAACTCGACCTGGACAACCGCACCCAGATCGCGCTCCTGGCCCACGACGCGGGCCTGGCCTGAGCGCCCTCAGTGCACGGCGACCGCAAACCGTCAGGCGGCGTGCCCGGTCCAGGCGAACGGCTCCAGCCTCTCGTCCAGGGGCGCGTCGGTCATGCGGTTGGCCAGCGTCGACATGGTGTAGACGCCGATGCCGAGGACGACCTCCAGGGCGTTCTGCCGGGTGTAGTCGTGGCCCAGGAAGTCCTCCATGGCCTCGGCCGAGACCGCGCCGGAGGTGGCCAGGACCTCCAGGACGAACCGCCGCATCGCCTCCAGCGGCGCGTCGTTCAGGGGCCGGCCCTCGCGCAGGGCGGCGATCAGGTCCGGGTCCGCGCCGAGCGCGGTCAGGCCGGCCGTGTGCATGGCCACGCAGAGGTGGCAGCCATTGCGGGTGGCCATGGTCATGACGAGCACCTCCCGGGCCAGCGGGCTCAAGGTGGTCGTCTCGAACAGCGCGTTCGCCCGCAGGAAGCCGTCCAGCATCTGCGGGGAGGTGGCGAGGCGGGCGACCGCCGCGGGCAGGTATCCCAGCTTCTTGGCGGCGGCCTCCATGGAGCGGCGGGCGGCGGGCGGCGCGGACTCGATCGTGTGCTCGGTGAACGCCATGACGGATCATCCCCTAAAATCGGCAACGTGGTTGTCGAAACAGTAAACCAGGTTGACGATGTCCGCAACGGCTGACGGCTCGCGGCACGACCGGCCGGGATACGAACTGCCCCTGCTCCTCATCGCCGGATTCCGCACGCTCATCGACGAACTCCACGCCGAACTGGCACGCCAGGGCCACCCCGACGCACGGCCCGCGTACGGGTTCGCCATGCAGGCCATCGGCCCCGGCGGCGCCACCGCCAGCGAGGTCGGCCGCCGCCTCGGAGTCTCCAAACAGGCCGCCGGAAAGACCATCGACCGGCTCGAGGAACTCGGCTACGCCGAACGCGTCGACGACCCCACCGACGGCCGCCGCAAGCTCGTGCGCCTCACCGCCCGCGGCTTCGACGCACTCACCCGATCAGCGGCGATCTTCGACCAGCTGCGCTCCCGGTGGGCGGCCACCGTCGGCGCCGAGCGCCTCGACGGCCTGGAGGACACCCTGCGCTCGGTGGTCGCCCCCGCCGCCCTCGGCGTCGACACCGTCAGCTGGTTCGCACCCTGACCGCCCGGGGGCCGCCCCGGCCGGGGCGGCCCCCGTCACTACAGCACCCGGCTGAGGAACGCCCGCGTGCGCGGGTTCGACGGATCGTCCAGCACCGAAGCGGGCGACCCGGACTCCACGACCACGCCGCCGTCCATGAAGACCACCCGGTCGGCGACCTCCCGCGCGAACCCGACCTCGTGCGTCACCACCACCATGGTCAGGCCCTCCTCCGCCAGGCCCTTCATCGTCGCCAGCACCTCACCCACCAGCTCCGGATCCAGCGCGCTGGTCGGCTCATCGAACAGCATCAGCTTCGGCCGCATCGCCAGCGCACGCGCGATCGCCACCCGCTGCTGCTGCCCACCGGACAGCTGCCGCGGATAACTCTCGGCCTTGTCCGCCAGCCCGACCTTCACCAGCAACTCCAGCGCACGCTCCCGCGCCGGCCCACGCGGCTCACGGCGCACACCCGTCGGCGCCTCCATGATGTTCCGCAGCACCGTCAGATGCGGGAACAGATTGAACTGCTGGAACACCATCCCGATCTCCCGGCGCTGCCGGGTGACCTCCCGCTTGCGCAGGTGCCGGACCCGGCCCCCGTGCGCACGGAACCCGATCAGCTCACCGTCGACATGGATCGAACCACCATCGATCGTCTCCAGATGGTTGATGCAGCGCAGGAACGTCGACTTACCCGACCCGGACGGGCCCAGCACGACGACCACCTCCCCCGCCGCCACATCCAGGTCGATGCCCTTGAGCACCTCCAGATGCCCGAACCTCTTACGGACGTTACGGGCGCACACCATCGGCGGCGCGTCGCTCAGCGGAACGGCGGTCACGACGGCACCTCCGGAGTGGTCGGCGGCAACTGCGCCCGGCGGCGCATCAGCACGAAGTCCCAGAAACCCTGCGGAGCGTTCCGCGTCGCCCCCCGCGCGTAATGACGCTCGATGAACGACTGCCCCACGTACAGCACCGACGTGATCAGCAAGTACCACAGGCACGCGACGATCAGCAGCGGGATCGTCTGGAACGTCCGGTTGTAAATCGACTGAACCGTGTACAGCAGATCCGCCAGCGCGATCACGCTCACCAGCGACGTCGCCTTCAACATGTTGATCACCTGGCTGCCCGTCGGCGGCACGATGAACCGCATCGCCTGCGGCAGCACGATCCGCCGGAACGTCCGCGCATCACTCATGCCCAGCGCGTGCGCCGCCTCCGTCTGACCCGGATCGACCGCCAGCAGCCCACCACGGATGATCTCCGCCATGTACGCCGCCTCGTTCAACCCCAGACCCAGGATCGCCGCGAACAACGGCGTGATCAGGTGATTGGTCTCCCCGCTGACGAACTCCGGGCCGAACGGCACCCCGAACGACACCCGCGGCAGCAGCGCCGACAGGTTGTACCAGAACACCAGCTGCACCAGCACCGGAATGCCCCGGAAGAACCACACGTACAGCCCGCACGACGTCCGCAGCAGCCGGTTCTCCGACAGCCGCCCGACCGCCAGCAGCACCCCGCCCACGACACCGACGGCCATCGCGATCACCGTCAGCTCCAGCGTCGTCGCGATCCCCTGCCCGATGATCGACGCGTTGAAGTACCGCCCGACGACACCCCACTCGAAGTTGTCGTTCGTCACCAGCAGGTGCACCAGCTGCGCCGCCAGCACCAGCAGGACGAGCGACGCCACCCACCGCAACGGATGCCGCGTACGCGCCGCACCGGCAACGTCCACCTCACCCGCCGCGTCCCGGGACGTCTTCTCGGTCACAGCCACGAGAGCCTCACCCCTTCCTGGGCGCCAGGTTCACGCCGGGCTTGTCCAGCACGTTCGCCGACAGACCCCACTTGTCCATGATCTTCTTGTACGTGCCGTTCGCCATCAGCTCCCGCAGCGCCTCCAACAGCACGTCCCGCAGCGGCGACCCCTTCGCGACCACCGCGCCCTGGTACAGGTCGGCGAACCCGTTGGACTGACCCGTGCCCGCCAGCTCCAGCGCCTTACCCGCCTCCTTGACGAAGTACGTCAGCGGCGCCTGCGAGGAGAAGAACGCGTCCGCGCGCCCCGACCGCACCGCCAGGATCGACGTCGGCTGATCCTTGTACGACTGCACCTGCACGGCCGGCTTCTTCTGCTGCACGCACGTCTGCGCCTGCTTCTTGATCACATCCTCCGCCGAACCGCCCGCCATCACCGCGACGCGCAGCCCGCACGTGTCCGTGATCGAGGTGATGTGCTTGGGGTTGCCCTTCGGCACGGCGAACACCACGAACTCCCGCACCCAGTCCACGAAGTCGTTCGCGGTCTCCCGCTCGGGGAAGTCACCGATCGGCCCGATCGCGAAGTCGTACCGTCCCGCCTTGATCCCGCTCAGCTCACTCGGCAGCCCGTCCACCGTCGCGTGCTCGATCTTCACGCCCAGGATCTGCGAGAGCGCCGTCGCGACATCCGCCGACGCGCCGGACAGCGTCTTCCCGTCCGAACCGGCGATCTCGTACGGCGGGAACGACCCGTTGTTCACCGAGATCAGCTTGCCCGCGGCCTTCACCTTCGCCGGCAGCTTCGCGTTCAGATCCTTGTTCAGGGTCTGCTTCAGGTCCACGGCGGGCGCACCCTGTGCCTTGCCGCCGCTGCCGCCGTCGACCTCGCTCGGGTTCGCGCCACAGCCGGCCACCGTGAGAACACTTGCCGCGGCCAGCGCGGCGACGATCCGTTTCGACACGATATCTACTCCTTAACGCATTGACGGGTCGACGAAGAATCGCCGGTTGGCGAGCACGGGCAGCTTCCGGCGGGCCGCGGCCAGGTCCTCGCGGTCCGCGGAGGCCCACAACAGCCCAGGCCCGTCGGCCAGCCGGCCACGAACGATCCCGAGCGGATCCACGACCATGCTCGCGCCGATGTTGCGACGGCCGCACTCGCCGGACGCCGCGACGTAGCAGGTGTTCTCCAGGGCCCGGGCGGTCACCATGACCTCCCAGTGCCACTCCTTGGCCGGCCCGCGCACCCAGGCCGCCGGCAGCACCAGCAGCTCGGCGCCCCGGTCGACCAGCAGCCGGGCCATTTCCGGGAATCTTACGTCGTAGCAGGTCATCAACCCGACCTGCCAGCCCGCGCACTCGAACACCACCGGTTCGCCGCCGCCCGGGCGCACCCGATCCGACTCCCGCGCGCCGAAAGCGTCGTACAGATGTACCTTCCGGTACGACGTCACCAGCGCGCCGTCGCGCAGCGCGGCGAGCGTGTTGTAGACCTTTCCGTCCCCGGCCGGCTCGTGCATGCCGACGACGACCGTCGTCGACGACCCGGCGGTGCGCTCCAGCAGCCCGCTCAGGAACGGGCCGGACAGCGACTGGGCCGCCTCGACGATCCGCGTCGGCTCGTCGATGAACAGCGCCATCGAGTCCTCCGGCAGCACCAGCAGGTCCGCTCCCCCGGCCACGGCCTCATCGACCAGCGCCTGGCAGGCCTTCAGGTTGGCCGCCCAGTCCTCGGCGACGGCGAACTGCCCGACGGCGATCCTCATGCGAACATCTCCTCGGCGTCGATCGGGTGCGGGGCGATGCCCTGCAGGTGAAGCTCGTCACAGAACGCGGCGGTCATCGCGGCGTTGGCGGCCGTCCCGTACGGCATCCAGTCCGGCCCGAAGATCTCCGCGCTCGCCTCCAGCTCCGCCAGCAGCCACGGCGTGGTGTCGGCCAGCAGCCTCCGCCGTGCCACCCAGACGCGCTTGGACTCCTCGAAGACCTCCTCCAAAGCCGCCGGCAGCCACGGGTACCGCTCGACCACCGCGCGCTTGACCGCCAGAAGGTGGATCCCCGGCACGAACCCGGCCGTACGGAAGTAGTCCAGTTCGGCGCCGCGATGATCCTCGTACAGGTGACGGAAGCGGCTGTCCGCGGTGAACAGCTCATCCGGCATGAACGGCGTGAACACGGCGTCGAACCGCCCCGCCGCCAGCCCATCGACCAGCGACTCGCCCTCCGCCGCCACCGTGACGTTCGGCGGAAGCGGCCGCGGCCCCACCCGGTCCTTGCCCGTCTCCCCCGCGACCAGCGGCCCGACCGTCCAGGCGATGCCGTCCAGGTCCACCCCGGCCGCGCGCAGCAGCGCCCGCGTCCAGGTGTTGCCCGAGTCCGGCCAGCCCGTCAGCCCGATCCGCGCCTCGGCCAGGTCCTTCGGCGACGCCAGGTCGCTGTCCCGCCGGACGAGGACGCACCGGTGCCGGAACCCGCGCATGACGAACACCGGAAGCCCGATGAGGCGGTCGTCGCCGCGGCTCCGCCCCAGCGCGTACCGGCTGAACGAGGTCTCACCGCCGTCCAGTTCAGGCTCGGCGAGCACGTCCGGAGTCACCGGCCGGGACTCCACCTCCAGCTCGAAGTCCCGTGGGCGTACCCGGCCGGTCACGAGCGGGACCAGGTGATCCCAGTCGCGCAGGGCCAGGCGAATCCGTGGAACCGACACATCGCTCCATTCACTCGACATCTCTCGATGGCGACCGACGATATGTTCACCCAGGAGCAAGTACAATACTCACTTTGTTACTGCACAAAGATTTACCACCACGAAATCGACAGAACGGCAGGTGGGGACCATGCCTGAGCCTTCGGTGGACGCCCAGTGGCTCGCCGACCACATCGGCGACCGCAGCGCCCGCGGCATCGCCTCGGCCGTGACCGACCTCATCCGCGGCGGACAGGTGCCCGCCGGGACACGCCTGCCCACTGTCCGCGGCCTCGCCACCGAACTCGGCGTCAGCCCCGCCACGGTCGCCGACGCGTGGGCGACACTCCGCCGGCACCGCGTCATCAGCGCGCAACGCCGCCGCGGCACGATCGTCGTCGGACCGCCCAGCGTCCCTCACCCCGTCCGCTACGAACGGATCGGCCACTTCGGCGGCAACCTCGCCGTCGACCTCGCGATCGCCGCCCCCGACCCCGCGCTGCTCCCCCCGCTGGAGAAGGCCCTCGCCGCCGCCGCACACGCCGAACGCCTCAACGACTACGCCCGCGAGACCATCACCCCGCGCCTGCGCCGCGCCGTCGAACCCACCTGGCCGTTCGCCGCCGGCGCCTGGCTCGTCACCGGCGGCGGCTACGAAGGCGTCCAGCTGACCTGCCAGACCGCCGCCCTGCCCGGTGACCGCATCGCCGTCGAAGACCCCACCGGCGCACGACTGCTCGACATCTTCGAGGCCCTCGGCACCGAGGTGATCCCGGTCGCCTGCGACGAGGCGGGCCCGATCCCCGACGCCCTCGCCGAAGCCCTGGCGACCAACCCGGCCGCCTTCGTCTACCAGCCCCGCGCCCACACCCCGTGCGGTCACGCCCTGACCCGGGAACGCGCCGCCGAACTCGCCGCGTTGCTCGCCCCCACCAGCACCCTCGCGGTCGAGGACGACGGACTCGGCGAGGCTTCGACCACACGGGCGGTCAGCGTCGGCGAGCACCTGCCCGGCCAGACGGTCCTGATCCGGTCATACTCCAAGTCCCACGGACCCGACCTGCGCGTCGCCGTCCTCGGCGGCGCCGAGGAGACCATCGAGCGGGTCCGCGTCCTCCGCAGCTACGGCACCGGCTGGACCAGCCGCATCCTGCAGGACGCCCTGGCCCATCTCCTCGAAGACCCCGACGCCCGCGCGTCCGTCGACCACGCCCGCACCGTCTACACCCGACGGCGCGAACGCATGGCCGAGGCACTGGCCGCCCAGGGCGTTGCGACCCGCAACAACGACGGGCTGATGCTCTGGGTGCCGGTCGCCGACGAGTCCGCGGCCCTCGTCACCCTCGCCGCGCACGGCGTGGCGGCCGCCCCCGGCAGCCGCTACCAGGTACAGCCTGCCGCCCCGCACATCCGCATCGCCACCGGTCAACTCCCCGACGACCCCGAATCCCTCCGCCGACTCGCCGACCTGGTCGTTCTCGCGGCTGGCCGTCCTTGAGGAGGATGGTCTTTTTCTTTATTTTTGATTTTTCAACAATTCGACGGCCTTTACATAGTAAATTTCAGTCGTTAAAACCGGCCGATCAACTCGAGGACGTCGGCATAACCGGGCAGGCCGGTGCCCACCGGTTCACCGGCTCGGATCGCCCGCGCCGTCTCCACCGTCGCGTGGAGCGCGGCACGGAACAGCAGCGACCCCAAGCTGATGCGGCGGACTCCCAGATCGGCCAGACCGGCGACCGTGTGCCGTCCCGGCAGGAACAGGACGTTCACCGGAGCGGCGCTGCCGGCGACGAGCGCCGAGATGTCCGTCTCCGCGGCGACCCCCGGCACGAACACCCCGTCGGCCCCTGCCTCGATGAACGCCGACGACCGGCGCAACGCCTCCCCCAGCGGGTCGGCGACTCCCAGCCAGAACGCGTCGGTACGTGCGTTGACGAACATGCCGGGAACCCGTGACCGGATCGCCCTGATCACCTCGACCTGCCGCGACAGATCCGCCAGCGTCCCGTCCGGCCTGCCGTCCTCGAGGTTGATCCCGGCGACTCCCAGATCGGCCAGCTCCCCCACGACGGCGGCGATGCCGTCCGGGTCGACCCTGAAGCCGCCCTCTATGTCCACGCTCAACAGACACGGCAATCGGGACGCCGAACGCGCCAGCCGCAGCGTCTCCCCCAGGGTGGCGCCTTCCGCGTCCGGCAGGCCCGCGGCCGCCGCCACGCCCAGACTCGTGGTTCCGACGGCCGCGAACCCGGCGTCGGCGAGCGCGGCGGCCGACGCGTGATCCCAGGCGTTCGGCAGCAGCAGCGGAGCGGCGGCATGGTGCAGCGCCCGGAACTCGGCACAGCGGTCCACGGTCATGCGATCACCTCCAGTGTCGTCATGACCTCGACGCTAGCGCCGGAACACTTCGATACGCAGCGAAGCGTTCTGGCAGGTCGCGGGTCGCTGTAATTCCGTTTAGAAGAGTTTGGAAGTTATCCAGCCGACGGCCTTTACACAGTAAATTCAGGCCGATTTCGCATCGAGGATGCGGTTCGTCTTTCGATTCAGTCGGCGTGCCGGAGAAGGAACTGCCCGGTCGATACGGTGTGTTCGCCGCGATCCGGCGGGCCGCCCAAGGTCCAGGCACCGCGCCGCACGACGAACAGCCGTACCTGATCCTCATCGCCGCCCGAGGTGCCCGAGGTCTGGATGCCCGACTCACCGTGGACATCGATGATCGCCACATCGTGCACCCGCGCGGCGCGGCCCTTGACCCGGAAGTCACCGATGGTGGCCGGACTGTAGGTCGGCCGTGGGAAGCCGTCGCCGAGCTGCGTCTCCCACTCGCGCCGTACGGCGTCGAATCCCCGCGCTGCGGCGCCCGGGACGGTGGTGTCCAGGTCGAACGCTCCGCGCGACCTGCCGGCCTCCGCTCCAGTGCTCTTCATGGCCGGCCGATCCATCCCGTACGCGTCACTCGGACGCTGTCCTGCGGCGTTTTTGTTCCGTCCGAACGTCGTTGTGGTTCAAGTGCGTTCCGGGCAAGTTTCCTAGGCTTCGGTTGTCGGGGCAAACCGGCGCCGCCAACCAAGGACATGTTCACGGCATGCGAACCATCGAAGCAGTCACTGACGTCGCAGCGAGCCCGCAGAGGGTCTGGGAGGTACTCACCGACTTCCCGCGCTATCCGATGTGGACGACGTACATTCGGGAACTCCGTGGCCGCGCCGAAGTCGACACTCGGTTGCGGCTTGTCCTTGGACCGCCCGACCGAAAACCCTACGTAGTGGACGTACCCGTCCTGGAGGCGACGCCGGGGGTCAGACTGGCGTGGGCAGCCGTGATTCCGGGCGCTGCGTGGCTGCCTCATGCGATCTATACCGGTGTGCACGAATTCCTGCTGGCAGCCCAGCCGGACGGTGGTACGAGGCTGACACACCGCGAGTACTTCAGCGGGCTGCTGGCCCGGCTGGTCAAGGAAGGACCGCGCGGAGGCGACGAGGGATTCGAAGCCTTCAACCAGGCGCTGAAACGCCGCGCAGAGGCCTGACCGCCCGTCCCGACCTCACTTCCCGCCGGACCTCCGCGGCGCGGGGCACCCATTCGGGTAGCGGAGGTTCTCTTGCGTCCGGCCGAACAGCAGCGCTGAAGGATCCGAGCCGGTTACGCCGCGGCAGAGGGATTCGACAGCGCCGAGGGCAGCGACATCATCCCCTACATCGCGCCCCATCCATTGCCAGTCGCGGAGGGGAATCATGGACATCAGGTCACTTCGTTATGCGATCACGCTTGCGGAGGAGTTGCACTTCGGCCGCGCCGCCCAACGGCACTACATCGGCGCGCAGCCGTTCGGACGGCACATCCAGGAGTTGGAGCGTGAACTGGGCGTCCGGCTCTTCGAACGCACCAGCCGGCGGGTCACCCTGACCCCGGCGGGCGCGGGGGTCCTGGCCGAGGCCCGCGCCATCGTGGACGCCGTGGACGCGCTCGCCGACGTGCCACTCACTGCTCGCGCCCGTCGATACGGATGAGTGTCTGCTGGCCGTTGGCGACGAGCGACTGCCGGCCGTCCTGGACGCCGAACACCTCCAGCCGGCACACGGTCAGTGTGCGCCCGGACTTCAGGACGGTTCCGACCGCCTCGAGGTGGTCGCCGACGGCGGGAGCGAGGAGGTTGACCTTGTACTCGACGGTGAGCACATCGGTGTTCTCGGGGAACAGCGTGAAGGCCGCGTAGCCGCCGGCGGTGTCGGCGATGGCACTGGTCGCGCCGGCGTGGAAGTAGCCGTGCTGCTGGGTGACCTCGGGCCTGCTGGGCAGCACGATGTGCACGCGGCCGAGGGCGATGTGGGAGATGCGTGCACCGAGGTGGCTCATCAGCCCCTGGCGGTCGAAGCTCGCCCGGATGCGCTTCTGCACCTCGGGGCTCGCCTGTTCCTGCGGCGTCTGGTCTTCCACGTGCTCTCCTTGACGGGCCGTGAGCGGATGGGCGGGTTCGTCAGCCGGCCAGGCGTTCCACCAGCAGGAGCCCGCCGATGACGATCATCATGACACCGGAGGCGCGGGTGACCGCCCTGGCCACCGAGGGCCGGGTCGTCAGCACGGTGCGGGCCAGGACGCCGACGGCGAGGTAGACGACCGCGCAGGCCGACATGTGGAGCGCGCCGAGCAGTCCGGTCTGCGCGGCGACCGGCCAGCCGCCCGCTGGGTTGATGAACTGCGGAAACAGCGAGAAGTACAGCAACAGCGCCTTGGGGTTCAGGCCGCTGATCCCGGCTCCCCTGAGCATGATCTGCCAGCGCGAGGAACCCGCGTCCTCCGTGGCCGCGGCCAGAGCGGCAGGCTTCCTCAGTACCCCCCAGCCCAGCCACATCAGGTAGGCGGCCCCAAGAACGGTCAACGCGGTGAGCACGCTCGCCGAGCTCGCCACGATCACCACCAGGCCGGCCACGGCGAGCAGTGTGTATCCCGCGTATCCGGCTATCAGCCCGGCGACCGCAGGGACGACCGACCGGTCCCGCAGCCCCGCGGCGATCGCGTAGGCCCAGTCCGCGCCGGGGGTGAACACCAGCAGCAGGTCCACCGCCAGGAAAGCGGCCACCGTGGTCGTGTCCATGGATCGATCCCTCTCACGTTCATGTCTCAGGAGGGAAGATTAGGCGCGATTCCCCAGAAGGTGTTGCTCTTCTTGCTCCGTGATCGCGTGATATGAGGGAGAATCTTCTTCATGGACGCCCTGGACCGGAAGATCCTTACTGAACTGCAGTTGGACGGCCGCCTGACGGTGACCGAGCTCGCCGCCCGCGTGAAGCTGAGCGTCTCGCCCTGCCACCGCCGCTTGCGTGACCTCGAGCGAGAGGGAGCGATCCGCGGCTACCGCGCGGTCGTCGACCCGGCCGCCGTCGGCCTGGAGTTCGAGGCCCTGGTCTTCGCCACTTTGCGCTGGTCGGACAGCGACACCGTCGACGCCTTCGAGGAGGCCGTGGCCGCGGTCCCGCACGTGATCCAGGCTCAGCGCCTGTTCGGCGAACCGGACTATCTCCTGCGCGTCACCACCGCCGACCTCGTGGCCTTCCAGCAGCTCTACGACGAGCAGTTGGCCAAGCTGCCGGGCGTCCAGCGCCTGACGTCCACCCTGGTCATGAAGAACGTCGTCCACGACCGGCCGCTGCCGGAGTAGCCAGTGAGGCCGCCCTTCCGGTTACGGCGCCGGCCGGGCCACCACGCGCTCGTCAGATCAGCGCGGGACGGCCACCAGCGCCATCGGCAGGGCCCAGCGCCGGAAGTCGACCAGCGACCGCAGCAACTGAAGCCGGCCGCCGTGCACGGCCAGCTCGTAACGCCCGCAGAAGTCCCGCCGGTATCCGCCGGCCGACACCTTCTGGCAGGCGACCGGCCCGCCGTCCAGGTTCAAGGCGAGGCGCAGGTCGAGCCCGGCATGGGGAAGGAACGCGGCGAGCGTGGGCAGGGAGAAGTAGGCGTCACGGGTGGTGCCGACGATGATCCGTCCGGCGCCGTCCTGCCCGAGGAAGCTGCGGTTGGCCAGCCATCGTTCGTCCGCTCCCCCGGTCCGGCCGTGCCCGTCGGCCCCCAGCAGCATCGGGTAGGACACCATCGCCTGGCTCGCACCGTCGGTGACCTGCCGCCAGTCGAGGCCCGCGAGGTCCACCAGCCGGGCTCCGTCCGGGCCGCCGGGCCCGCCGACCACGAACGCCCCGTGTGTGGCCTGGTACGACGCGGGGCCGAGCCGGCGGCCGTCGCTGACCACAGGGGTGTCCGGCGGCCCGTCGTGGGCGTAGTAACTGCCGTTGACGACCAGCGACGCTCCCGTGGCCGCCATCCAGCCGCCGACGTCCCGGTCGCCGGCCGCGCGGTTGAGCACCCGGAACCGGTAGCGGGCCGGGTCCACCCGGCTGAGCAGCAGGGCGTCCACCGGCCGCCCGCCCACCCGGACGGGCAGTTCGGCGACCTCCAGCCCGACGGCGACCTGGCGCCAGCGCACCGGTTCGGCCGCGTCGGGCGTGCGCTGCCCGGCCAGTGACAACCGGATCCCCGGAGACAGCCGACGGTCGTCCGGAGCGACATTGACCCAGATGCTGGCGCCGCGACGCAGCATCACGTTGACGCCGTACCAGCCGCCCTCCCCGTACGCCACCGTCACCGCCGACAACGCCACCAGGACCGGCGCCAGGGCCAGCGCGGCGAGCCACCGCCATCGGCGCGGCCACCGCCACGGTCGCAGGATCCCCCACCAGGGACGGCCCGGCTCCGTCTGTTCCCCCGCCATCCGGTGGATCATGCCAGACGAGCCCTACCGGAATCAGGCGAACACCACGGCGCCCCGCACAGCGCGGTCGCCCCGCTCACCGGCCCAATGCTCTCGGGGCCCCGTTTTGCTAATCGGAGGGTGCTCCGCTTACTTTTGATCGGAGGATCCTCCAGTTCGAGATGTTCGCCGGTCAAGGCGGCGTCTCGGTGCGAGGAGTAGCGATCGAGAGCCTTCAGGGGCTGTGAGTGAGGCAGGAACATGTCGAGCGTTCTCAGTGGCACGGTCGCGCTCGTGACCGGCGCGAGCAGCGGCATCGGGGCGGCCACCGCACGCGCCCTGGCAGCGGAGGGTGCCGCGGTCGCGGTCGTGGGACGGCGCCGTGACCGGCTGGACGAGGTGGCGGGGAGCATCACGGCGGACGGCGGTTCGGCCCTGACGGTCCAGGCCGACCTCACCGACGCGGCCCAGGCCGCCGGAGCGGTGCAGCGCGTGGTGACCGAACTCGGACGTCTGGACACCGTCGTCAACAACGCCGGGCTCATGCTGACCGGGCCGGTCGCGGACGCCCCCGCCGACGAGTGGGAGCGCATGCTGGCGATCAACGTCAACGCGCTGCTGGAGGTCACCCGCGCCGCCCTCCCCCACCTCCGCAAGGCCGCCCGGGACTCCCCGCGCCGCGTCGCGGACCTGGTCAACATCAGCTCGACGGCCGGTCGTGTCGCACGCCCCGGCACGGCCGTCTACAACCTCACCAAGTTCGGCGTCAACGGCTTCACCGAGGCCCTGCGCCAGGAGGTCATGCGCGAGCGCGTACGGGTCAGCGTGGTCGAACCGGGCACCGTCGACACCGAACTCGGCTCGCACGTCCGCGACGGAATCCGCGAACAGATCGCCCGGATGACCGAGGACATGGAGATGCTCCGCCCTGAGGACATCGCCGACGCCGTCACCT
Organism: Actinoallomurus sp. NPDC050550; assembly: GCF_040655075.1. Lineage (NCBI taxonomy): Bacteria > Bacillati > Actinomycetota > Actinomycetes > Streptosporangiales > Thermomonosporaceae > Actinoallomurus > Actinoallomurus sp. NPDC050550. The sequence continues at coordinate 106,091 of NZ_JBFAJC010000014.1, forward strand.
ACATCGTCACCCGTGACCGGCGGGTGGCGGTCAACGAGATCCTCGTCCGCGCCGGCGAACAGACCTGGTGACGATGCCGGGATCGCCGGGCGATGCCGCCGAGCGTCGCCGACGGGAGCCGGACGATGGTCGCGGCCGGGTGGCCGCGACCATCGGGGGTCAGTCCTGCGGCGTGGTCTCGGCCGGCCTCCTCTGAACGCGCACGGTCGTCGGCCTGTTGGACGGGCTGAACAGGAAACAGAACAGGGACGCGGCCACGAGGACCGCGGCGCACGCCGCGAGGGCGGTGTGCATCGCGTTGACGAAGCCGGCGGCGAACGCATCGGTGGTGACACGCTCGTACAGGCTGGTCGTGGCGGGGTTCAGGCCGCCGGGTGGCGTGGGCGGACTGTAGTGTTGCGCGGCGTCGACGCTGTCGCCGATGAACCGGGCGCGCAGGTTCTCCGGTAGCCGGCCGGCGCGCTTCTCGGCCTCGCCTCGCACGGTGGAGGAGAGGCGGGCCGACAGCAGGGCGCCCAGCACGGCGGTGCCGAGGACGCCGCCGATCTGCCGGGTGGTGCTGGAGACGCCGGAGGCCGCCCCGGCCAACCGCGGGTCGACGCCGTCCATCGTGGCCTGCTGCAGTGGCGCGAACGTGGCGCCACCGGCGATCCCGATGACGGCCAGACCGGGCAGCAGGCCCCACGCACTGCTGGTGGGGCCGGCCACGGCGACCAGCACCAGCAGGCCGATGGCCAGCAGCGTCATCCCGGCCATCAGGATGTACTTGCCGCCGAACCTGTCCGACAGCCGCCCGGCGTACGCCGAGCCGACCGCGGTGAGCACGGCATTCGGCAGCACGACCAGGCCGGTCTGCAGCGCCGAGTACCCGCGCGCCATCTGCAGGTACAGCACCAGCACGAACATGATGCCGATCATGCCGAGCTGGAAGACGAACCCGACCCCGTTACCGACCGCGAAGTTGCGCGCTCCGAACAGGGCCGGCGGCATCAGGGGCTCGCCCCGCTGCCGGTGCTGCCAGAGGACGAACACCGCCAGCAGCACGACGCCCGCGACGATGACCGAGGTGATACTGATCGGCCCGGCGATGGTGCCCCAGTCATAGCGTTCTCCCTCGATGAGGCCGAACACGATGCCGCTGAGCCCGGCGATGGCCAGCGCCACGCCGACCAGGTCGAGCCGGCGGGCGCGGCCCGAGCGCATGGGCGGCGCGAGGGTCACCGCCAGCACGGCGGTGATGATCCCGATCGGGACGTTGATGAAGAAGATCCAGCGCCAGCCGAGGTGGGTGAGCAGAAGGCCACCGGCGACCGGGCCGACGATCGGAGCGAAGCCCACGATCGCGCCGAACAGACCGAACGCGCGGCCGCGCAGCTGTGGCGGGAAGATCGTCAGGATGGACGAGATGACCTGGGGGAACAGCAGTGCCCCGCCCAGTCCCTGCAGTGCCCGGGCGGTCAGCAGCCAGGCCGGTGAGTCGGCCAGCCCGCACAGCGCCGAGGCGATGGTGAAGGTGATGATGCCGATCACGTACAGCCGGCGGTATCCGAAGATGTCCCCCAGCCGCCCGGTGATGATCAGCGGCACCGAGAAGACGAGCAGGTAGCCGTCGACGACCCACAGCACCTGGTCGTACGAGGCATCGATGCCGTGGATCAGCGTGGGGATGGCGACGTTGACGATGGATCCGTCGAGCAACGACATGAAGAAGCCGATGCACATGATCCCGAGAACCAGCCACGGGCGCTGCGCGGCAGGTTGCCCGGTGGAGTTGACTTCCGGCACTCCGGAGACCTCCCTGAGGAACCGGCTGTGCTGGATGGTGACGCGGACCAGGCCGCTGATGCCAGAACACGGTCCCTGGCAGATCCCCGTGGGCCCGGAAAGAACCGGAGGGCCGAAGCACGTCGCCACCACCACAGAACACCCTTTTCCAGGTGTGGTGAGCGACTTCCACCTTCCCCGTGTCATCGGGACCCGGGTGAAGCTGGTTGGCGAGGCGGAAAGCCCAACGGTGAGAAGTCGGCTCGGAGCCTAACACAGCGCTCCGTCGACTCCCTGGCACGACGGATTCGACCCGGACAGCCCCTACCAGTTGGTCTCGCTCCGGTTCATGGGCAGCGGCCGGCCGGGCGTCCTCGCTCGGATCACCAAGGTCATCGACGAAGCGTCCGCCTGATCGACGGAATTGTCATCGGCGTCAGGCCGCGGCCTTTACATAGTAAGTTTCGACGTGGTGAATCGAGATGATCAATCGTTCACGAGGTCGCGGCCGGCGGACCAGTCCTCATGGGCGCGGTGGACACGACCCCACAGGGCCTCCCGGGCGGCGGCGTCCAGGTCGGTCAGCGCCAAGCCGAACAGGCCGGTGAGCACGGCGTACCACTCCTCTTGGGAATCCAGCACGCGCCGCTGATCCGGGCCGGAGCCGATCCGCCGCAGGACGCACCCGGTGAGCGCGTCGACGCCGTCGGCGTCTCGCCGCAGCACGGTGCACGTGCGCACATATCCCGACTCCGGCGACGTCGACAGGTGGTGATGCCGGTCGAGGAACTCCCCCACGACCGCCGTCCGCAGACCGAAGTCCATGCCGATGAACGCGCCGCGAGGGTCGTGGTCCAGCCGCCACCCGCCGGGTTCGACCTCCGACGGACGCAGCCGGAACCGGAACGGCCCCTGGACGTACTCCCCCGCGCGCAGCGGAAGCGGCTCGTGCAGCCCGTCGCCCAGCCCCGCGTCGACGAGCCACACCCCTTCCGGGCAGTCCTCGGCGGGCAGCCCGCGCACGGTGAGCGCCAGATGGTTGGCGAGCTCCACGCCCGGGGGCTCGGGGGCGTGCCGGACCTGCACACCCGCCCGATGCCAGGACACGTCGTACCCGAGCGCGCCCAGTAGGAGGGAGAACGCGCCGTTGAGGTGGTAGCAGTAACCGCCGCGGCCGGACACGATGCGCTCCGCGGAGTCGTACGGGTCGATCGACGTGAGCCGGCCGAGCTGAACGTCCAGCGCCTCATAGGCGACGCGCTCGACCTGCGCGGCGTGCAGTGCCCGCAAGCCGGCGACGCTCGGCGGTCCGGGGGCGGACAGACCGAGCCGACGAAGATATCCCGACACGTCGAAACCGGTCATGTCACGCACCCCCGCCGCGCATCATAACTCGCGGCCGATCACTCGACGGGCGAAAGCATCGGAGCGGCCGCCGTCGACGTCCCCGCGCGGTCTGCGCGAAGGGTCATCCGCGCGCGCCGGTACGCGCCGGAGCATGGTCCTGGATCGCCTGGACCAACCGCGCCTCGTGGGTGAGTTGAGGGTGGTGGCCCGCTCCGTCGATCGTCGTCACCCTCGCCCGTGCGCCGAGCCGGTCCACCAGCGCCCGGCCCTCGTCCGTCAGTGGGTCCTCGGCTCCCACGACCACGTGCACGCGCCCCGGGTAGCGCTCGAGCCCGGCGCGGAGCTCGCTGCGCCACCGCTCGCGGGCGGCATCGGCCAGCAATCGCGCGGCGTGGGCGGCGACGCGCCCTCGGTGCAGGTCCTCGACGCTGGAGGCGAGTTTCTCCGCATGGGCCGCCTCCCCGGTGAGCAGCCGCGACAGGGCCTCGGGGCCCACCCGGCCGAGATACCACCGGCTCACCGGGGAGACTCGGGCAGCGAACCCGGCGCGTACCTGCAGGAAGAAGGGCGACACCAGAGTGAGCTGCTCGACCAGATCCGGATGCGCCACGGCGGCCTGGACAGCGGCGGCGGCGCCGATGGAGTGACCGACCAGGTGTACCGGGCCGGTCTCCTCGACCAGAGCGGCCGACCAGGCGGACAGATCACGCGGACGACCCGCGCTCATTCCGAGGCCCGGAAGGTCGACCACGCGGGCGTCGCCGAGCGCGCCGCCGACCGGCGCCCAGGTGTCGGCGTTGACGGGCAGACCGGGCAGCACCAGAGTCCGTGCGCCCGGCTCACCGATGCCGAACGTTCGGACGCCCGCGTACCGGGTGAACCTCCGCGCGGGCCGCCGGGCGGACACGGCGCCGAACCGGTGGGCGGCCAGGTGGTCCGCCCACCGCAGGATCGACTCGGTCGGGTCGGGGAGTTCGAGCCCATGACGTTCGGCGAACGCGCGGGCCGGTCCGGTGGGATACCGATCGGACGACAGGAAGGTCAGCGTCTCCTTGTCCGCCTTGGTCAGCGCGGCCGGCAGGCGCCGGACCAGCGACACGGGAATCCTCAGCCGTGGGACCTTCACCTGGAAGTGCCGGCCCACGAGCGAGAGAAGGTCCGGCAGTGGCGGAGTGTCATCGTCCAGGATCCAGAACGCCTCCCCCTGAGCGGCCGGATCCTCCGGGAGCAGTGTCATGAAACGCGCGAGATGGTCGACCGGGACGACGGGGACGAACGTCCGCGCGTCGCCGGGCAGCGCGGCGACCGAACCATGCCAGATCTCCCGCAGGCTCGCGGCCAGCCCGAGCTGTTGGTCGGACTCACCGCTCGCGCTGACCCCGATCACGCTGGAGGGATTGACGATGGACCATGGCACGCCCAGCCGGTCGGCGGCGGCCTGGACGACGGCGTCGGACTCGACCTTGGACGCCTCGTACGCGCCGAGGCGCTGATACGTACGCCGCACGACCTCGTCGCTCCACGGCACCGTCGCGGGGTCCTGTCCTCCCACGCGGTAGCCCGACACGTGCACGAGGCGCCGCAGGCGAGACAGCCGCGCCGCGAACGCCACGATCGCCCGGACGCTGTCGACATTGGCGTGACGAGCCTCCGCGACCGTCATGCCGAACCGGTAGGCTCCCGCACAGTTGTAGACGTCGGTGACGTCCCCCCAATCCGACGCGTCGCCCTCGAGCAACGCGGGAGCGTCGAAGTCGACACGGACGCAGGCGGGAGCGGCCCGGCACCCGCGCTCGGCGAGCCAGGCCCGCAGGCCGGGAGCGGATCCGCTCTCGCGAGTCGCCACGGTGACGCGGACCCCGGCCTGGTCCAGGGCGAGGATCAGGTGCCGGCCGATGAAACCGGTGGCCCCGAAGACGAGAGCGTGCGGCCCGGTCATGAGTTCCCCTTCGCGACGTTGGCGGGCGGCTGGTCGACAAGATCGCCGAGCACCTGGGCGGCGCTGCGCAACGCCTCCACGTCACGCCGGGCCCGGGACACGATCATCGCGCCCTCCAGGCCGCTGACCACGGTCGTGGCCAGGCTGCGCGCCGTGGGACGCGGGTGACCGCGGCCGACGAGGTACTCGGTCACCGGCCCGATCCACGACTCGAAGGCGACTGCGCAGGCCGTGCGCAGCCGCTCGCTGTGTGCGCCCATCTCCAGGGCGACCACGGAGACCGGGCAGCCGAGCTGGAAGTCGCTGTCGGCGAGGAGCCCGATCAGAACGTCGACGACGCGCCGCAGGAGGTCTCCGGGGCTCGCGGCGTCGCCGGCGGTCTCGGCGAAGAGGGTGCGGAACTGATCGGCTGCCAGTTCGACGGCCCTCTCCCCCAACGCCTCCTTGCCCTCCGGGAAGTGGAAGTAGAGCGACCCCTTCGGGGCCCCGGAGTGCTCCACCACCGTGTTGAGACCCGTGCCGCTGTAACCGCGTGCCTGGATCAGCTCGAGCATCGACTCCACCAGCCGCGTGCTGGTCCGCTCTCCCTTGGTGATCACGAGAGAAGAATAGACTGGTCTACATATTTTTGCCAGCCGACGGCCTTTACAAAGTAAGTCCACTGCAGGCCGCGCGGTCGCCGCAGGACGTCGGGACCTGCCCGGCGCCCCGCGGCGAGCCGCCCGTCACCCGGGCAGAAGGGTCAGCAGTCCGCGTACCGCGCTGCGGCGGAAGGTCGCGAAGTCGTGTCCGCCCGGCGCCTCGTGGAAGGTCACGTCGTTGCCCTTGGCGGTCAGGACCGTCCGCAGGTGGCGATTGGCGGCGCGCTGATCGACCCCAGGCGACAGCGGGGACGCGCCGGTCTCCAGCCGGCCGACGTCGATCCAGAACCGGACCGGCTTGTACGGCGCGGCGGCGAACTGCCGGGTCAGCCACTCCGGCTCATCGTCCATGCCCCACCCGCCCGGACCCGGCCGGTAGCCCCACCAGTGGCTGCCCGACGTGGACAGCACCGCGGTGAAGACGTCGGGGCGTTCGTACGCGGCGAAGGCGGCGGCCAGCCCGCCGAGGCTGTTGCCGCCGACGATCGCCTCTTCCGTCAGCGGGTATCGCGACCGCAGCAGCGGCAGGAGTTCGTCGGTGAGCATCCGGGTCGTCGCGGAGTGGCAGGCGAGTTCGGTCATGCGGGCGGTCATGCCGTCCGGCGGATTGTCGACGAACGCGACCACCGCCGGGGCCATCGCGCCGCTCGTGATCAGCTCGTGCACGGCGGCGTGGAGGCGCGCCACCGACAGCCACGACTCTCCGTCGAGCAGGATCACCAACGGATGCGGCCCCTCCCCCGGCGGCGCGTACACCGACACGGTCCGTTCGTTGCCGAGCACCTCGGAGACGAGGCTGTGCCCGGTCAGAGGAGGCTCGGCGCCGTCGAACCAGGGAGCCGGCTCCAGACCGGGCAGCTCCAGTACCGAGTCCCACTGCTCCGGCGGCGCGGAGTCCGCCCCCGCGATCTTGGCGGCCTGCGGGAACAGCCGGCGCGGGTTGAACGGGTCGGCGAACGACCGATCCCGCGCCTCGGCCACCAGCCGTCCCAGCAGCGCCATGTCGGTCTTGTCGGCGTCCAGGAACGGATCGTCGACCAGGTACTGGTACACCGTGGTGACGCCGCGCGGGGCGAGCACGCTCAGGTACCAGACGTCCGTGTCGTCGACGCGCCGCATCGGATGCGACATCGCGTTGCGGTCCTCGAACAGCTGCGCGCCGCGTACCGAGACCTGCCGCTGTGGCCCGATCCACACGAACGTCACCAGCGCGTCATCGCCGCCGGCGTCCTCGACGAGCGGCCCGCCCGCCGCTCGCAGGTCCGCGGTCAGGCGCTCCACGTCCCGCGTCCGGCGGAACTCCTCGATCCGGTCACTCTGAACAGCACTCATCACGAGATCCTCTCTACAGGGAATGTTCGTACGGCGGGCGGTCAGGCGGCGATGCGCCCGTCGCGCAGCTCCAGCCGCGGGCCCGGGAAACGGCGCCGCAGCGCCCGGTCGTGGGAGACGACGACCAGCGCGCCCCGGAAGTCGTCGAGCGCCTGTTCCAGCTCCTCGACCAGGACCAGCGACAGGTGGTTGGTCGGTTCGTCGAGCAGGAGCAGGTCGCTCTCCGACGCCACCAGCCGGGCCAGGGCCAGGCGCCGCCGCTGGCCGACCGACAGCGCGCCGACGGGCGTGGCCAGGGCGTCGGGATGGAACAGCCCGTACGACAGCAGCCGCTCGCGGTGCTCCTCCGGATGGCCGGTCCGGCCGTCGGCGAACACCGCCAGCACGGACCGCCGTGGATCGGGGAACTCGACCTCCTGGGGCAGGTAGCCGACGCGGCCGCGCCGGCGCACCGTCCCGGAGTCGGGCCTCGCGCCGGCGAGGACCCGCAGCAGGGTGGACTTGCCCGCGCCGTTCGGCCCGTGGACCAGCAGGTGATCGCCGGCCGCCACCGTGAGGGACACCGCGCGCAGCCGATCTTCGACCGTCACCTCGTGGAGTTCGGCGAGCGTCCCGTCGTGGTCGCCCTCGCGGAACAGCCCGTCGAAGCGCAGCGGCTCGGGAGGCTTGGGCACCGGGTTCTCCCGCAGCCTGCGAAGTCGCTCCTGCGCCTGGCGGACCCGCCCGGCGATCGAGCTCTGCACCCGGCCCGCGTCCCGGTCGTAGGCGAGTTTGTTGCCGTCCTTGCGCGCCCGGCCGGGCGCGACCCGGCGCGCGGTGGTCGCGGCATGGGTCTCGACCCGCTCGATCTCCTCACACCAGGCGTCGTACGCCTGCTCCCAGCGAACGCGCGCCGCCGCCTTCTCGGCGAGGAACCCGGTGTAGCCACCCCCGAAACGGCTCACGGAGCCGTCCTCGACCTCGTAGATCACGGTGGCGACGCGGTCGAGGAACAGCCGGTCGTGGGAGACCACGACGACGGTGCCGTGGTGAGTACGGAGGCGGTCCTCCAGCCAGGTCATCGACGGTTCGTCGAGGTGGTTGGTGGGCTCGTCGAGCAGCAGGATCTCCGGTGAGGCCGCCAGCACGCAGGCGAGCGCCAGCCGTGCCTCCTCGCCGCCGGAGAGGGTGCCGAGCGCACGGTCCCGGTCCAGGTGCGCGAGTCCCAGGCCGTGGATCGCCTTGTCGACGCGGGCGTCGGCCTCGTAGCCGCCCCGCGCCTCGTACGCGGCCTGCAGCGCGGCGTACTCGTCGAACCGGTCCTCGCTGAGGTCGGCCTCGAGTTCGCGCATCCGGCGCTCCATCGCCCGCAGGTCGGCGAGGGCCGCGTCGATGGCCTGCTGGACGGTGCCGCCGGATGGCAGCTCCCGCGTCTGGCCGAGGTGGCCGACGCCGCCGTCGGCCATGACGGTCACCTCGCCGTCGTCGGGCCGCTCAGCGCCGGCGATCAGCCGGAGGAGCGTGGACTTGCCGGAGCCGTTCTCCCCGACGAGGCCGGCGCGCTCGCCGGGCCGTACGGCGAAGGAGACGTCGGTGAGGACGCGGTGGTCACCGTAGGACTTGGCGACGCCCCGCAGGGTGAGCTGAGTAGACAAAAAGGGCCTCCGATACACGGCGTGGGTTCCAGACGGACATCGCGGTGTTCGGGGCCAGGCCCATGGTTACGGCTCTCCTCCATCACGGTTAATCGCAACATTTGTTGCATTAGGAGGATGGCAGACCGGCCTCCCCGGGCGCAAGAGGATTTCCCGATGACGATCAGCGACGGCGGTGACCGCAGCGCCCGCGCGCGGCCACCCTCGTAGAGTCGTACGGGCGGCGGTGGAGCCGGGCTGTTCGTCAGCCGCGAGCCGGTGGACGCGGCGGTCGCCGACCGGGCCGCCATCCGCGCCGGCGCACCAGGTCAGGCGGGGTAGTCGCCGATGCCGGATCGCAGCAGCTCGAAGCCCCGATCGACGGCGGTCCGCACCGCCGGGAGGATCGCCGCGTGGCTCTCGCCGGCTCGGAGCCGCTGGAGGTACTCCATGGAGATCGCGTGCGTCAGCGCGACCACCAGCGCGGCGACGACGCGCGGCGTGGGGTCGTCGGGGTCGGCGTCGGTCTCCTCCGCCAGGACCTGAGCCAGGTACTCCTTCCGCAGCTCGCCCATCTCGCGCATCCGCGCCCGCAGCGACGGGCTCTCGATGACCATCTCGAAGAAGTCGTCGGCGCCGTTGACGATGCCGTAACGCCAGTCCCGCTCGTCCAGCGCCTCACAGAAGTCGCGGCGCAGCGCGTCGACGACCGACTCCCCTGCGCGCCGGGAGGCCACGACGCGGCCGAGGCTCTGAACAGCGGCGTCCTCGCGGTCGAAGAACAGGTCCTCCTTGGTCTTGAAGTAGTTGAAGACCGTGTTGACGGACACGTCGGCGGCCTCGGCGATGTCGGCGACCGTGGTCCGGTCGAAGCCGCGGAGCATGAACAGCCCCATGGCGACGTCGGCGATGCGCTGCCGCGTCTCGCGCTTCTTGCGCTCCCGTAGTCCGAGCTCCTCCGCCATGTCCGTCATCGTATCCGCGCTGGTGTCGCACAAATTTTGGTGTGGCTCCAATTTTGTGGTTACTCTATCGGGCATGGACCATGTCATCGAGGCGCACGGCCTCGCCAAGTCCTTCTCCGGCGCCGACGCCGTACGTGGCGTCGACCTCGCCGTCAGACCCGGGGAGATCGTGGGCTTCCTCGGGCCGAACGGCGCGGGCAAGACGACGACCCTGCGAATGCTCACGACGCTGCTGCGGCCCACCGCCGGCACCGCGACCGTGGCCGGGCACGACCTGATCGCCGACCCGGCCGGCGTACGGCGCCGGATCGGCTATGTCGCCCAGGGCGGCAGCACCAATCCCGCGTGCACCGCCCTGCAGGAGCTGGTGCTGCAGGCCCGGCTCTACCGCGTGCCGGACGCGACCACCCGGTCCCGCGATCTGCTCGCGGACTTCGACCTCGCCGACCGGGGAATCGGAGCGATGTCCGGAGGGCAGAAACGCCGCCTGGACATCGCGCTCGGCGTCGTCCACCGGCCCGCGGTGGTGTTCCTGGACGAGCCGACCACCGGCCTCGACCCGCAGAGCCGCAGCGCGCTGTGGGAGCACATCCGGCGGCTGCGCGACCGGCACGGCACGACGGTCTTCCTGACGACGCACTACCTCGACGAGGCCGACGCGCTGTGCGACCGGATCCTCATCATCGACCAGGGGCGCATCGTCGACGAGGGCTCACCGGACGACCTGAAGGCCCGGTTGGCCGGCGACGTCGTGACCACCGAGATCGCCGGGGACCCCGGGCGGGCCAGGCTCGCGCTCGCCGACCTGGCCTACGTCCGGGAGGTGCGCGCCACCGGGCGGACGCTGCGGCTGACCGTCGAGCCCGGCGACCGCATCCTGATCGAGCTGACGCGGGCCCTGGACGCGGCCGGCGTCGAGCCGCTGTCGATCCAGCACACGCGCCCGACCCTCGACGACGTCTTCCTGGCCCTCACCGAGCGAAAGGCGGCCGCTCGTGCCGCGTGACATCTGGCTGATCTTCCGCCACCAGCTGCGGCTCACCCTGGGCGGGTGGTTCGGGATGGTCTTCGGCGTCCTGCAGCCCGTCCTGAACCTCGCTCTGTTCGGACCGTTGCTGGGGACCTATCTCGGACACGACAGCTGGCAGATCTTCGTGCCCGGCGTGCTGATCCAGCTCTCCCTGCTCAGCGCGGGGCTGGCCGGGTTCGGGATCGTCTTCGACGCGCGGTTCGGCGTCCTCGAACGGCTCCGCGTCACGCCGGCCTCACGTCTGGCCCTGCTCCTGGGCCGGGTGCTCACCAACACGGTCGTCCTCCTCGGACAGGCCGTGATCGTGATCGCGGTCGGCGTCGCGTTCGGCTTCCGGGTGCCCATCGCCGGGCTGCTGATCGGCCTGGTGCTGCTCGTCCCGCTGGCCGCCGGCCTGGCCGCGCTCTCGTACGCGTTCGCGCTGACGCTCCGACGCCAGGAGTTGTTCGCGCCGCTGTCCAGCAGTGTCGTGGTGCCGATGCTGCTGCTGTCCGGGGCGCTGCTGCCGATGTCGGCGGCGCCGGGCTGGCTCGACGCGGTGTCGCGCGCGACGCCCTTCCGGTACGGCGTGGAGGGGCTGCGAGCGGCGTTCGCCGGGCACTACGCGTCGGTGACGCTGGCGGCCGGGCTCGGCGTCTCGGCGGCGTTCGCCGTGGCCGCGCTGGCGGTCGGCACCCGCACGTTCACGCGTCAACACTCCTGACGCCCGCGCCCTCCAGGGCGGGCACGTGCTCCACGACGGGCTCGTCGGGGGCGACCGACCGCTGGGCGACGAACGCGCCGACCAGCACGATCGCCCCTCCGGCGAGCTGCGCGGGACTCAGCCGCTCGCCGAGCGTGATCCAGGCGAACAGGCCCGCCGCCACCGCCTCGAGGTAGGCGACGCCACCCGCGACCGGGGCCGACAGGCGGTGGACGGCGGCGACCCCGGCGAGGTACGCGACGACCGTGCTGACCAGGATGATCCACGCGACCAGGAACCAGCCGGGGGCGAGCCGGTCGCCGAACGGCACGCCGGTGGTGAGCACGTGCCACGGGATCCCCGACGGCGGCGCGACCACGGCCAGCACCACCGCGCCGACGGCGGAACCGGAGGCCGTCATGACGAGGGGATCGACCTCGTCCCCGACCCGGTCGATGATCAGGAAGTAGGCGGCCTGGCAGGCCGCCGCGCCGAGCCCGGCGAACAGCCCGAGCAGGTCCATGCTCAGGCCGGACCAGACCTGCACGACGCACGCGAGGCCGACCAGGGCGATCACGACGCCGACCGCGGCGGTCCGGGGCACACGGGCCCGCCGGACGAACCGCAGCCACCCGACGACGAGGACGGGCCCGGTGAACTCCAGCAGGATGGCCACGCCGACCGGCAGCCGGGACGCCGCGACGAAGTAGAGCGACTGACAGCCCGCCACGCCCATCAGCCCGTACAACAGGAGGAGCGGCCATCGGCTCCGGACCGCGCGCCCGGCGGCACGGCCGCGCAGCAGGAGGGCGAGGGGCACAAGGATCAGCGTGGTGCCGGCGACCCGTGTCCACGACGCCTGCATCGGCGAGTAACCGGCGTTGATCAGTGCCTTGCCGAACGGCCCTGACGTGCCGAAGGCGATCGACGACACGATCGCGAAGCCCAGTCCGGACGCCTTGAGTCGCGCGGAGTTCACACGCCCACCCCCTCCCATTTCAGGAGTCAACCTACATTAGGCTCCTTACGCGCTGCAAAGGTGTCGTATGTGACGCACTACGATGCGCATCGTGACTTGGCAGGCCCCGGCCGCACCCCCGAACGACCCGTTCGCGGCCATCGAGACAGACGTGCGCGGCATGACCTCCTCCCCCTGGTGGATGGGCGCGCCGCCGCCTGCGCGTGCCGAGGCGATCACGTCGCGGATGCTCGCCGGGGCCGGCGAGTGGTGGCTGTTCGGGGCGTGGGGCCGCTGGTATCGCTGCGGACTGGACGGCAACTGGCACCTGTGCCCGCCCCCGTTCGACCCCGCAGCGCGCCAGTCGGTCATGCCCGCCCCACCGGGCGCCGGCCGGCCTCCGGTGCCGCCCTCGCTGCTGACGACAGGCCCGGACCTCACCCCGGGGCCGCTGGCCGGCGACGGCCTGTTCGGCGCGGCGCCGGCCCCCGCCGTGCTCGGCCGGCTCCAGCAGACCGTGGCCGCGGCGGCCGGCGCGAATCCCGCCCAGTTCCCGATGCAGGATCCGCTCTTCGCGCCGGGCACCCCCAGTCCCGTGGCGGCGTCGTTCTTCGCGGTGCTGTGGTGCGCGGGCGCTCCCGCCTCCGACACCGACCATCCCCTCGTCGGGCTGTACGCCCGTCACCTGTCGCCGGCCGCGCACGGCCCGCGCTGGTTCCTTGAGCCTCCGCTCGCATTGATCATCGGCGCCTACACCGAACGGCTGCGGGCCAACGACCCCATGGGCGCCTCGTACGTCGCGCGCGCCCTGTGGGAGACCGCCGAGGCCCTGCGCGGCGAGCCCGCCTTCCGGCCCCGAGCCGACGCCCTCGCGGCGATGGCCGGCACCGCCCTGCGGATGGTCCCCAGCGACCACGCCGGCGTGCGGTTCGGCGACCAGGCGATCGTGCAGGAGTGGCTGCGCCGCTGCCCGCCGGAGCTGCGGGTGACGCTGCTCCGCGACACGGCGCCGGGCGACCACTTCCGCCTCGCCTGCTACGACCTCGCCGCCGCGGCGGCCGCGCTGCCCGCCGCCGCGGCCGGGCCGGCGGAGGCCCGGCGCGTCGCCTTCGCCCTGCTGGCCGCCGACCTCGACGCCGCCCCCGGTACGGCGGCCGCGGTGCTGCCCTGGCTCGACCCCGAAGGCGTCCGCACCCTGCAGACGATCGGACAGCCGGGGCACCAGCTCCGGGAGCTGTGGCCGGTCGACGGCACGCTGCCCGGCGCGGTCTCCGGCGCCGACCCGCAGATCCTGCGGAGTCTGCTGGCCGCGTCCTACGCGGCGGCGCTGTCATCGTGCCGGCTCGCGGGCGTGGCGCCGCCCCGGCCCGGGCTCGCCGTCCCGGCGGCGCTGATGAAGACGATCGCCGCCGGGCCGGATCCGGGCCCCGGTGAGTCCCTCACGCCCTGGGAGATCATCGAGGCCGCCCGCGCCCACCTCGCCGAGCAGCGCAAGGCCGACTCTCCTCCCCCGGCGCAGCCGGCGACGACGGCCTGGCCCTCCTCGGAGCCCCTCCCCTCGGCCTCCGGTCCGTCGTCCAACCCGCCGACCTCGAATCCCGGGATGTCCGGCCCTTCCTCCGATCCCGGGACGCCCGGTTTCGGGGTCGCGCCGGCCTCTCCTCCCGTGGGCCCGGTCCCCGAGCCCACCGCGGTCGCGCCCGAGCCCACGGCTCCCTTCTCGGCCGCACCGCCCACTTCGGTCGCGCCCGACCCCGCTGCTCCCTTCTCGGCCGCGCCGCCCACTTCGGTCACACCGGATCCGGTACCCCCCACCTCCGTCTCTCCCGGTGATCAGTCGGCCGGAGGGTCGACGCCGCCGCCGTGGCCCGACACGGCGGCGTACCGGCCCGATCCCGGCCCCCGGCTGGTGGAGGCGTACGGCATCAGCTTCCTGCCCGGACTCGACGACGTCGAGCGGCTGCTGACGGAGCTGCGGCGGCGCGGCAGCTGGGCGCTCAGCCTCCGCGGGCAGGAGGTCTCCAGCGCGTCGTGGCCGTCGGTGCTGCTGGTCGGCGAGCTGTCCTGCGGCCAGCGCCGCCTCACGCGCATGATCGCCCGGGCACTGGCCGAGGCCGGCGTGGGCAGCGGCGAGGTCCACACGCTGCTCGCCGACGAGCTCGCCGAGATCGACCCTCGGCGGCTCCGCGAGCGCCTCGCCGAGTACAGCGGCCACACGCTCCTCATCGAAGGTCTGGACACGGTCGTCCTCGACGACGACCGCGGGGCGGCGTACGCCTCCGCGCTCTACCGGGCGCGGGTCGAGGGCGTCAGCGAGACCGCCCTCGCGGCCACCTGCGCACCCGGTCGGCTCCGCGAGTTGACCGACGCCATCCCCGAGCTGATCACCGATTTCCGCACCGTACGGCTGCCCGACCTGTCCGACCCCGGGCTTCGCGTGCACCTCGCGGCGCTGCTGGCCGGCGAACGCCGCCTGAAGCTCGCGCCGGAGGCCTGGCAGGTGGCCCGGCGAGACCTGGCCACGCTGCGCGGGCGCGGCCGGCTCACCAACGCCCGGCTCGTCGAGGCCTACCTCGACCGGGCCTGCAACCACCACCTCAGTCAGGCGGGTGAGGAGACCCACATGTTCAAGGGCCAGAACACCCTGACCCTGTCCATCGAGGACTTTCAGGGCGTCGCCGCCGAGCTCGAGCCCTGACGCGCGTGGCCGGGTCACCGGATCCGGCGGCGGCCGGCGAGGACGGTGAGGCCTCCGGCGGTCGCCAGGGCCGCGAGCACGGCGCCGAAGATCGTCGCGCCGGCGGTCAGCCCGACGGCGTCGCTGAGGTAGCCGGCCGCCACGGGGAGGACGCCCGCGGGGACGTAGCCGCCCACGTTGAGCGCCGCGTTCGCCTCTGCCAGCCGCTGGGGCGGGACACTCGAGTTGAGCAGTGACAGGCCGCCGAGCTGACCCGCGCCCTGGCCCATCCCGGCGAGCACGGCCGCGGCGATGAGCGGTGGGACCGATGAGGTGTGCACCGCCGCGACGAGAGCGGCCATCGCGGCGGTCGTGCTCACCGCTCCGAGGAGCAGGATCGTGGGCCTCCGCAGACTCCGCACCGCGAACTGCACCCCGGTGGCGGCCAGGAACATCCCGAAGGCCATGGCTCCGGCGAGCGCCCGGTCGGTGGTGTGCAGCAGCCCGCCGAGCAGCGACGGGCCGAGGGACAGCACGAAGGACGTCGCGGTGATGCCGGGGCCGAACACGGCGATGCCGAGTATCAGCCGGACACGGTCACCTCGCGGCACCCCGGGCACGCGTATCCAGGCGCGGGCGCCCGGCGCCGGTGCCGTTGGGCGGCGGAGCGGCATCCGCAGCACCGTGAGGAACGCCGTCGCGAGCAGGGCCGCCTCGACGACGAAGACGGTGACGGTCGGTGCCGGCAGGGTCTCGGACAGCACACCCGCCAGGAAGGGCCCGAGTCCCGCGCCGAACACCATCGCGGTCGAGGCGAGCAGTGCCGCGAGCCGCTTGCGGTGCGGTCCGGCCACGTCGGTCACCGCGGCCATCCCGGCGGAGACGACCGCGCCGACCGCGATGCCGGTGAACAGCCGGGCCACGACCAGCGCGGCCACCGTCGAGGCGGTCGCGAAGATCAGGCACGCCGCCATCGCCAGGGCGAGCGCGGGCAGCAGGACGGGCCTGCGCCCGACGCGGTCGGACAGCACGCCCGAGACCAGCAGCGATCCGAGCAGGCCGACGATGTAGAAGGCGAAGATCACCGTCAGCGTACCCTTGGAGAAGCCGATGTCGCGCTGCCACAGGACGTACAGCGGCGTCGCCGCGTTCGACAGGACGAAGACCGCCGTCACCGGCCACGCCGCCGGCCACACCCACCAGGTCGGAGGGCTCCCGGGCGCTCCCTGGGCGGGGGCCGCGTCGACGCGTGCCGGATGGGTCCTTGTCATGGAGATTCCTCTCGCCGAGCGTCAGTACGAGTTAAGTCGTACTTGTACGACCAGAGTCGAACTTAGCAGGCTGTACGATTCAACTCGTACAGGCGGTCGTGACGAAGGGGGAACCATCGATGTCCGTGACCGCGCAGGCGAGGCCGGCCGTGACGGTGATGCCGGAGCCGCCCGGCACGCCACCGCCGCTGCCCGAACCGGCCGTCGACGACCTGCGCCTGGAGACGGTGCTGGGCGCGTTGAGCGACCCGCTGCGGTTGCGCATCGTCCGCAAGCTCCTGCTCGACCGCGAGGAGTTCGACCACACCTGCGGCTGGTTCGGCCTGGACCGGCCGAAGTCCTCCCTCACCCACCACTTCAAGGCGCTGCGCGAGGCCGGCGTCATCAGGCAACGCCAGTACGGCCTCGAACGCCGCAGCCACGTCCGCGTCGAGGACCTGGACGCCCGCTTCCCCGGTCTGGTGGACCTCGTGATCGCCTGGTCCCCGGAGTCCGGCTGAACGCCTCGGGAGAAGTGAGCGTCGTCATAGTGACCGAGCGGTAACTTCGGGCTTACGCTCGGCGCGTGGACATCGTCTTCGAACGACGGGGCGACGGCCCGCCCCTGCTGCTCATGCACGGCATCGGCCACCGCTGGCAGGCCTGGGAGCCGGTGATCGACCTGCTCGCCAAGGAACGCGACGTCATCGCGGTGGACCTGCCCGGCTTCGGCGCGTCGCCGCCGCTCCCACCCGGCACCCCGTACGGTCTCGACAGCGTGGTCACCGTGCTGCGGGAGTTCATCGACCGGCTCGGCCTCGACCGCCCGCACGTCGCGGGGAACTCCCTCGGCGGGCTGTTCGCGCTGGAGGCCGCCGATCGTGGGCTCGCGCGCTCGGTGACCGCGCTGTCCCCCGCCGGGTTCTTCACGCCGCTCGAGCTCCGGTACGCGGCGCTCGTGCTGCGCGCGTGCCGCCTCGGCGCCGCGGTTCCCGCCACGACGGTGCGCCGCCTGGCGCGCTCGCCGCGGATGCGCACCCTGATGTTCGGGATGATCTACGGGCGGCCGGACCTCATCGCGATCGACACGCTGCTGGCCGACGCCGCCGCGCTGCGCGGCGCGACCGGGTTCGAACCGACCCTGCGCGCCGGCCGCCGGTCGACGTTCCGCGGCAAGGTCCCGGACGTCCCGGTGACGATCGCCTGGGGAACCCGGGACCGTCTCCTGCGAACCGGGCAGGCCGTCCGTGCCCAGCAGACGCTGCCGCACGCCCGGTTCGTCTGGCTGCAGGGGTGCGGGCACGTCCCGATGGCCGACGACCCGCGGCTGGTGGCCCGCGTGCTCCTGGAGGGCAGCTCCGGCCGGGCTGCGCAGGTCCCGTTGGAGGGCAGCGCCGGCTGAAGGGCAGCGCCGACCGACCGGCTCAGACTCCGCTGGAGAGCGGCTCCGGCCGGTCGGCTCAGGTGCCGTAGAAACCCTCGACCGGGACGTCGCGCAACGGAATCCAGTCCGGATCGGCCGCCGCCTGGAAGCGCGCACGGCAGCGCAACTCGACGGCGAGCGCGGGCGTCTCGTCGATGCGCTGGACCAGCGCGTACAGGACCGCCAGGACGTGCGCGCACGGGCCGTCGCCCGCCCCGCATCCGCAGTCGGCGACTCGTTCAACGGCGGGAGCCGCGATGTCGGCGCCCCGCTTCGTCAGCGCCGCTTCGAGTCCGTCGGGCAGGTCCCCGGGCACCGGAGCCACGGCGGCCACGAGACCGGTGACCTCGACGCTCAGTTCGTCGCTCCAGCAGGGGAACTCGATCGCGACGCGGTGGACGACGCCACGGGCGCTCACCTCCGCGTCGAGCCGGCCGGCCTCGGCCGTACGAAGGGTGACGGCGGCGTTCCGCGCGAGGCTGCGGGCCTTCGGCAGCAGCGGGTTCGGCCGGGAGACCGTCGTCGGCTCGACCGTACGCAGCCAGGCCCTTCCCCACAGGGTGGCGCCGAACTCGGCGGGCATCAGAGCACCCCCTCCTCGCCGAGCGCCAGCACGGCCCGGAGGCGCTCGTCGGGCAGCTCGGCCAGGGCCGCCGCGGCGTCCCCGGACACGGCGCCGGCGAGCGCGCGCTTCGCGTCGTGCAGGCGGGCGATGTGCTCCTCGACAGTGCCTCCGGTGACGAGCGTGTGCACGGTGAGCGGCCCGCGCCGGCCGATGCGGTGGGCCCGGTCGGTGGCCTGGTCCTCGACCGCCGGGTTCCACCATCGGTCGTAGTGGACGACGTGCCCAGCCCGGGTCAGGTTCACCCCGAAGCCGGCGGCCCGCAGGCTCAGCAGCAGGACGGGCGGCGCGTCGTCGTCGGACTGGAAGGCGTGGACGAGTGCGTCGCGCCGCCGGACGTCGAGGCCACCATGCAGGAACGGAACCGGTGTCCCGAGCACGTCGGCGAGGTGACGGGCCAGGAGTTCGCCCATCACCCGGTACTGGGTGAAGACCAGGGCACGGTCGTCGTCCTCGACGATCTCCGACAGCATCTCGGCGACCCGGTCGAGTTTGCCGGACCGGCCGGCCAGCTCGGCGTCGTCCCCGAGGAACTGCGCCGGATGGTTGCAGATCTGCTTGAGCGCGGTGAGCAGGGCCAGCACGCGACCCCGGCGTGCCGCCCCCGCTCCCAGGCCGTCCGTGAACGCCCGGTCCACGGCGTCCCGGTACAGGCGCGCCTGCTCCCCGGTCAGCGAGCAGGCGACCGTGACGAACTGTTTCGGCGGCAGATCGGCGGCGACGTCGGACTTCGTGCGCCGCAGGACGTACGGCGCCACCAGGGCGCCGAGCCTCTTGGCCGCCGTCGCCGAGCGACGCTGTTCGATCGGCACGCCGAACCGCTGCCGGAACCGCGCCCGGCCGCCCAGCAGCCCGGGGTTGGTCACGTTGAGGATCGACCACAGCTCGTCGAGGCGGTTCTCGACCGGGGTGCCGGTCATCGCCACACGGAGCCCGGCCGGGATCCGGGCGGCGGTCCTCGTCGCGAGGGCCTCGGGATTCTTGATCTGCTGCGCCTCATCGAACACCGCGACGTCCCAGGAGATCTCCGTCAGCGTCGCGGCGTCGGCGCGCAGGACGCTGTAGCTGGTGATGATCACGGTGCCCGGCGGGACCGGATCCGGCAGTCCGCGCCCGGGACCGTGGTGGCCGATGACCGGGATCGCCGGCGCGAAACGGGCCAGTTCACGCGCCCAGTTGCCGACGACCGAGGTCGGGCAGACGACCAGGTGCGGGCCGGTCGCCCGAGGTCCCTGCCGGGTCGCCAGCAGGCAGATGGCCTGCAGGGTCTTGCCGAGCCCCATCTCGTCCGCCAGGATCCCTCCCCCGCCGTTCTCGGGGAGCGTCCGGAGCCACGAGACGCCGGTGACCTGGTACGGCCGCAGGTCCGCCCGCACCGCCGCCGCACCCAGCTCGCGGTGGGTGAGGACCATCTGCCGGAACCTTCGGAGCAGGGCCGCCGCCGAGCTGATCGCGGTGCCCTCCGCGTCCAGCACGCAGTGCGCCGCCGTGGGCATGCGGGCGGCCAGCGCTCCGAGCTCATCCTCGCCCCGGTCGTCGCCGGCCAGCAGCGCCGCCTCCCGCCACGCCCATACGGACGCACCGAGAGCGGTCTCGGCCCGGTGCCGCCGATCGAGTGCGCGCAGCGCCGGAAGCGCGCCATCGAGGTCGGCGAGACGTACGGGCACCTCCCGCGGGGCGATCGCCTCGGCCGCACCGTCCGTGACCGGTACGGCGAACCGGCAGACCCCCGGCCTCCCGGGCGGCAGTCCGGTCTCCGCGAGCAGATCCGTCGGCTCGCGCACGCCCCACCACGCCATGGCGCTCTCTTCAGGGATGAAGGTCGCCTGGAGGACGCCAGGACGACCCGCCTCTCGCGTGGGCGCGTGGCGGGGGCGCCGCGCCGCCTCGCGAGCCGCTCCGCCCACCGGATCAGTCATCGGACGACGCACCTCCGCTCGGAGCCACGCCGCTCGGCCGGCGCGGCAGCAGGAAGGTGGCGGCGAACGCGATGGCCAGCAGCACCGTCGCCAGCCAGAGAGAGGCCGCCAGCGCGTCGCCGAAGCGATCGGCGAGAACGGCGCGTGGACTCACGCCGTTCAGCCCACGGACACGGGCGAAGAAGAAGGTGCCGATGATCGCCACCCCCACGGCCGCCGCCAACTGGGTCACGGTGTTGAACAGCGCGGACCCCGACCCCGCGTCGCCGACGGGCACGTCGCCCAGCGTCAGCTGGGCCAGCGGCGCGACGATCATTCCCATGCCGGCGCCACCGATCAGGACGCCCCAGATGAGATCGGTCCAACCGGTATGGGCAGTGGCCCCGCCGGCCACGACGGCGATCGCCGCGAATCC
Source organism: Actinoallomurus sp. NPDC050550 (assembly GCF_040655075.1). Taxonomy (NCBI): domain Bacteria; kingdom Bacillati; phylum Actinomycetota; class Actinomycetes; order Streptosporangiales; family Thermomonosporaceae; genus Actinoallomurus; species Actinoallomurus sp. NPDC050550. The sequence goes on from NZ_JBFAJC010000014.1 coordinate 126,668, forward strand.
CGCCGCCAGCAGGACGAGCCCGATCTGCACCGTGGCGCGTCCGATCCTGGGCAGGAGCACCGCCGCGGAGACGCCGGCCAGGACCGCGACCGCGACCGACCACGGCAGGATGGTCAGCCCGGCCGTCATGGGCCCGGCTCCGATCCCTACCTGGAGGAACTGCATGACGACCAGGAAGAAGCCCATGGTCGGTATGAAGAAGAGCAACTGCACGAGCAGGCCGCCGCACACCGAACGGAACCGGAACAGGGAGACCTGGATCAGTGGATCTCCGCCGCGCGCGCCGACACGGCGCTGGTGTGCCCAGAAACCCGCCAGCGTGAGCACGCCCGCCGTGATCGACGGATACGTCCAGACCGGCCGCTCCCCCCGGCCGGAGGCTGCGATGAGCGGGTAGAGCACCAGCATCAGTCCGACGGTCGAGACGATGACGCCGGTGACATCGATGCGCACCGCGTGACGCGCACGGCTCTCGGGCAGCGACCTGAGGCACGCGATGACCGTGACAACTCCCACCGGCACGTTCACCCAGAACACCAGGCGCCATCCCAGCCCTGCGAGGTTCCAGGAGAGCAGCGCGGGCCCGAGTATCGGCCCCACTGTCGCGGCCAGCCCGGAGAGCGCGGAGAACGCCGCCATCGCGCCACCCCGTTCATGAGGCGCGTACATCACCTGGATCTGCGAGAGGACCTGCGGAATCATCACCGCCGCGGCAAGGCCTTGGAGCACCCGCGCCGCCACGAGGAGGTCCGGGCCGGGCGCCATGCCGCACAGGGCCGACGCCGCCGCGAATCCGCTCACACCGATGAGGAAGACCTTCTTGTGCCCGAGGATGTCGCCGAGCCGGGCACCGGTGATCATGCCGAGCGCCAGGGCCAGGCTGTAGCCGCTGAGCATCCACTGGAGCTGTGCCGGGCTCGCGCCGAGATCCTTCTCGATCGAGGGCAGCACCACGTTGAGGATCGTGACGTCGATGAGGTCCATGAACGCCGCGAGCAGAAGCGCGATCAGGGCCAGGGTCCGTCCCTGCGTGACCCGGGGCGGGACGGGGGCGGTCGTGGTCGGCATGGGCCGGCTCCTCGTGGGATGAGAGCATGGGCGTGCGCGGCACACCTGTTGCGCCGCACAATGATTGCGTCGCGCAACATAGTCTAAGAATCGAGTCGCTTTCAAATGACCAAGCGGGAACCGAACCGCGGCAGCGGGACGGACGGCGCCGATCCGGCCGAACGGATCGTCCACGCCCTGCCGGACTGGGTGGACGCGATCGTCCAGCTCAACGACCTGATCGCCGAGCGGATGGGCGTCGTGGCCAGCGACCTCCACTGCCTGCACGCCCTCAACCGGGGCGGGCCGACCACCGCCGCCGTCCTCGCCGAGCGGGTCGGCCTGACACCGGGGTCGGTCTCGCGCATGATCGACCGGCTGGACTCCGCCGGCTGCGTACGGCGGAGCCCCGACCCCCGAGACCGGCGCAAGGTGCTCATCGAGCCGACCCCGGAAGGCCTGAAACGGATCGCCGACTACTACGCCGGGCTGACCGACCGCACCCACGAGCTGCTGGCGACCTTCGACGACGCTCAACTGCACTCCCTGCTGACCTTCGTCGAGGCGGGACGCGAGAGCGCGCGAGCCGAGGTCGCCAGGTTGCGGGCGGACACCCGCCGGCCTCGAGGCGGGCCGGGGTCTTCCGTTCCGGACGCCCGCGAGTGACGATGAAGGCGTGACCCGTCCTCGCGCGGCCGCCCGGCCGTGACGAGGAGCGGGCACGGCCCGGCACCGCTGTGGGCGCGAGCGCTCACCGAACGGCTGGCGGTCGACGCGCGGACCGGCCAGCGGATTTCGCCGTAATGGCCCGCAGCGGCCTGCCGGTCCGCGTGGCTTGCCGGTCGGTGCGGGCCGCCGGTCGGTGCGGGCTGCCGGTCCGCGCGGCGCGGCGGCCGCCCTGAAGGTTTGCGCACGCCCCCGACCAGGCATGACGCCGGGATGTGGCGCTTGGACCTCTGGGACGTCTTCGCCGTCCTCATCGCGGTGGCCGGACCCCCGAAGGTCATCCTGAGCTTCGCCCGGCTCGCCGAAGGTCGCGATCGTCGCGCACTGCGCCACCTGGCCGTACGGACCACCGTCACCGCGATGCTGTGCGGCGTCGTGGTGGCCATGACCGCCGACCCGTTGCTGCACCTGTTCCACATCGGGCATGCGGACGTCGAGATCGCCGGCGGCGCGATCTTCTTCGTGTACGCCCTGCGGCTCGTCCTCGACGGTCACACCGAAACGCCCGCCGGGTCGCCGACGGACGGCTTCATGGCCCTGCTGCTCCCCTACGTCGTCAGCCCGCTCGCGATGACGTCGATCATCGTGCTCGCGGTGACCCATAAGGGATGGGTCTGGTCGGCGCTCGTCGCCTTGGCCTATGTGGCCGTCGCCGTGAGCAACCTTCTGACGATGCTGGCTCTGACGTACGTGCTGCACCGAGTGCCGCGCACCTGGATCGAGGTCGCCGGCCGTCTTCTCGGGCTGCTGCTGGCGGCCGTCGGGGTGGAGTTGCTGATCGTCGGCCTGGAGGGAATGGGCGTCATCGGGCGATCGGCTCGCCCCTGAGCGGCCGCCGAATCGGCGGCGGACGTCGTACCGGCCGCATCAGATACGGCGATATACCGCTGATCTCGGGACCGCTGCATTCGCCGGGCAGAATGGCGATAGGCTTCCGTCTTCATCGTCTGCCACGGGCGTTCGGGACCGTACCGAAATCGACGCCTCGGCACCCGTTCGCGCAGCTGAGACCTGAGCTGCAGGTTGCATGCAAGCTCACCCGCACGCTTTCATGAAATTTTCATTTGTTACTTTTGTGTTGAACGTTGTCACCCACCTAGTTCGCCCGCCCAGATCACGGGATAATAAACTCCCACGAGCGAAAGGGTCGCGCGATGTTCGGTCGGTCGATCTATGTTCCGGACAACCCGGCGCTGACCGGCGGGTCGCCCCAGGCGGTGCACGAGCAACTCTGGGCGCAGGGGAAGCGACGGCGGCTCCAGGTGCGCGGCGGGCTCGCCGCCCTCGGCCTGGTGGTCGGCACGGTCCTCGTCGACGTCTGGTTCGGGCTGGTGGCCGCCGCGGTGATCGCCCTGGCGGACACTCTCTACTACCTGCGTCAACGGATGGCGTCCAGCGTCTGGCGCAAGGGGCAGCGCGGCGAGCGCCGCACCTCCGCCATCCTGCGCATCACCCTCGACTGGCGCGGATATCGCGTCCTACAAGGCAGGAACATCCCAGGCCGCGGGCAGATCGACCATCTGGTGATCGGCCCGACCGGTGTGCTGCTGATCGACAACCAGGCCCTCTCCCCGGACACGGACATCGCCGCCTACCAGGACTCCCTGTTCGTCGACGAACGGTCCGGCACCAAGATGGCCGCCGCGCTCCGCGAACGCGCCGACGCCACCGCCGCGATGCTGGCCGACCGGCTCGGCGGCGAGGTCGTCGTCGAGGCCGTCGCCGTCATCCACGGCGGTCATCTCGTCAAGGGCCTCGTCGAGGCGGAGGGCGTCACACTCATCCGCCCGCACCGGCTGCCCGGCTGGGTCCGGCGCCAGCGCATCCGCTTCTCCCCCGAGCAGGTGGCGACCATTGCTGAAGCGGCGCATCGGCTGCCGATCAGCAGCCAGGCGATCGTCGTCCGCTGACCACCGGCCCGCGAGGCGCGCTTCGGCTTGCCTCCCGGCGGACCGGGGTCGCCTTCGCCCGGCCGGTCGTATTCAGGGCAGGATCGAGTCGACGTAGCCGCCGTCGGCGCGGACGGCTCCGCCGGTCGTGGCCGAGGCGTACTCCGAGCCGAGGTAGACGACGATGGCGCCGATCTCGGCCGGCTCGATCAGCCGCTGGATGAGGGAGTCGGGGCGGTATTCCCGCATGAACCTGCGCTGGGCCTCGTCCCAAGGCAGGTCCTCGCCGACGAGCTCACCGACGAACGTCTCGACACCCGGCGTGTGGGTGGGGCCGACGATGACCGAGTTGACCGTGACGCCGCTACCGGCCGCGGCCTTGGCGAAGCCCCGCGAGACCGCCAGCAGCGCGGTCTTGGTCATGCCGTAGTGCACCATCTCCACCGGGATGACCACCGCCGAGTCGCTCGCGATGTTCATCACCCGTCCCCAGCCGCGGTCCATCATGCCGGGAAGGTAGGTGCGCGTCAGACGGACCGCCGACAGGACGTTGACGTCGAAGTAGCGCCGCCACTCCTCGTCCTCGACCTCCAGCACCGGCTTGGCGCCGAAGATGCCGAGGTTGTTCACGAGGATGTCCACCTCGGGCACCCGCTCGTGCAACTCGGCCGTGCCGCCGGCGGTCGACAGGTCGGCGGCCACGGCGGTCACCTGCGCGTCCGGTAGCTGATCGGTGATGATGGCGGCCGCCTGCTCGGTCCTGTCCTTCCCGCGTCCGTTCACGACGACGGCGGCACCGGCGCGGGCGAGCTCGGTGGCGATGGCCAGGCCGATGCCCTGGTTGGACCCGGAGACCAGGGCCCGGCGGCCCGACAGATCGATGTTCATCGCTTCATCATTTCCCTGCCGCCCGCCCTCAACCCGGCCGGTCACGGGCGACCCGGCCCCGGCTCGGCCTCAGTCCGGCCGACCGTCCACCGCCGGCCGCCGGGCGGTGGCCGTGCGGAACAGCCAGTCCAAGCGCGGCTCCACCGCCCATCGGAAGCCCCGCCGCACCGTGCCGCCGGACAGCACGACCGCCAGCAGAGCGCACCCGACGGTCACCAACGCGACCTGCTCCCCGGAGATGCCGTAGTACCAGTCCTGGTAGGACAGGTACAGCGTGACGAAGCCGTGCAGCAGATAGGCGTACATCGTCGCCGAGCCCAGCCGGGTGAACCACATACGCCGCGCGGGCACGACCGCCAGGAACGCCACGGTCAGGGTCAGGGCCGCGGCCATCGCGACGACCCGGAACCCCACGCCCGCCGACGCACCGACGCCGAGCTGGCCGAAGCTGCGCCGCCAGTGCACCCACTCGGGGTCGACGTTGAGCGCGAGCAGGTAGGCCGTGAGGCCGCCGAGGAGGAGCACGGCCACGCCGGCGACACGGACGGCCCGGCGGTGCAGGAACGCGAAATGGTGCGGCCTCAGGGTCAGCCCGAGCACGAAGAAGGGCAGGAACGACAGGACCTGCGCCGCGTTGAGCATGCTCGGCAGGGTGACGAACCCGGCGAGCATCGAGATCGCCGCCGCCACCGCGACGGGGTACCGGATCTGCTGCCACAGCGGCGTGGACAGCCGCCACAGCAGCAGAGCGGGCAGGAACCACGTCAGGTAGTACGGCTCAAGAGGATCCCAGCCGACGTGGCCGCCGGACAGCATCCCGGCCCACAGCGGGTACGCGACGCTGAACAGCACGTAGGGCACCACGATCGCGGCGACGAGCTTGCGGGTGCGTCCGCGGGCGGCCGGGAAGCCGCGCGAGAAGTACCCGCACATGACGATGAAGGCGGGGAGGTGGAAGGCGTAGATGAACGTCTGCGCCGCCTCCAGCAGCCGACCGCCGACGTTCGCCCCACGGAGGGGCTCCCAGGCGTGGCCGATGACGACGAGCACGACGGCGAGGAACTTCGCGTTGTCGAAGTACGGGTCGCGGTCGGCGCGGGCTGGATCGTGGCGGGCGGACGCGGGGCCGGCAGGGTCGCTGCGGACAGGCTCGGTGCGGGTACGGGCGGCGTCGGTGCGGAGGCTCAAAACGAGTAACCCTGGTCGGGGACAACGGCTGACCGGATCAGTCAACCTGGTCTTCCTGAACGAAGGCTCAAAACCGGCTGAACTGCCCGCGGCCGGCGCCGCGGGCGCTCAGGACACGTCGGCTCCCGGTCGGCAGTGCCGGCAGGGCCGGTAGCCGGCGCTCTCGGCCTGTGCCAGGCTACGGAACCCGTGCCAGTGCGCCGGGGTGATCCGCCGCGCGTCGCGGCAGCTGGGGAAGCACACGATCCCGGTCGTGTCGCTGCCGACGAAGTGGATCTTCTTCGCCGCCAGCGTGCCGACCTCGTCGAGGTTGACGTCCTCCATGCGCAGCAGCCGCTCCTTGGCGGGGATGCCGAAGACGTACTGGCCGATCCGCCCGTCGGAACGGATCACCCGATGGCACGGGATCAGCAGCGGCACCGGGTTGTGGCCGAGCGCCGTGCCGACGGCCCGGACGGCCTTGGGCCGGCCGATCCGTTCGGCGATCCAGGCGTACGGCCGCATCTCCCCTCGGGGAATGTCCGCGGCGGCGCGCAGCACGGCCTCCTCGAAAGGCCGCAGCCCGCGCAGATCGAGGCGGACGCCGGTGGGACGCCCGGTCTCCAGCGCCCGTCGCAGTGCCGGAGGCGGGGTGCCGCCCGGCAGCAGCGGCCGGGCGAACCGGCCGCGGAACGAGGCGACGAAATCCTCCTCGTCCTGTCCGGTGCGCAGGTAGGCGATGCCCTGGTCGGTCATCGCGACGTACACGCCGCCGATCGCGGCGTCGACGCGCACCCAGCGCGCCGCGACCCGGTCGAGCAGTCCCGCCGGCGCGTCGGCGGCCAGTGCGGACAGGCCGGCGACCAGTGGGTCGTTTCGGTCGAGGCCCTGCGGATCGGTGGGCTCAAGAGCGCTCATCGTACCTCCCCGGGTAGAGCAGGCGGAGTCGCTTCAGACCCCGCGAGATGTGGGACTTGACCGTTCCTTCGGGAGCGCCGAGCACCGACGCGATCTCGGCGATCGGCAGGTCCGCGACGTGCCGCAGCACGACCGCGAGCCGCTGTTCCTCCGGGAGCTCGCCGAGCAGCGCGGCGAGCTCCCGGCCTGTCTCGGACCGCTCGGCGACCCGCTCGGTCGGCTCCCCGGGATCGACGGTCTCAGGCGCGTCGTCGAGCGGTGCCGGTGGCGGATGGCGGGCGGCCGAGCGCGCGGTGTTGCGCCAGAGATTCGCCAGGATCGTCATGAGCCAGGGACGCGGCTGCAGCGTCGCGATGCGCTGCGGCTCATAACCGGCCAGGGCGCGGTAGGCGCGCAGGAACGCCTCCGCCGTGAGGTCCTCCGCGTCGGCCCACCGACCGCAGAGCCGCAGCGCGGCGGAGAACACGACGTTGCGGTAGCCGTCGAACAGCGCGACGAATCCGGTGTCGAGGTCCTCCGCGAGCGCGGTGACGATCGGAAGGCGGATATCGGTTTCGGTCACGTTCGTAGAACACCGGTCAGGGTCGTCGGGTTGCGGACCATCGCTCTCATCCTGCCGCCTTTACATTGTAGATCAGTACATGACCGGGCGGGCAGGGCCAGAAGAGTGGCACGGCCGACACGACCGAACCACCGGATGAGCGGGCCGCTGGGATCGGTTAGGCTGGTGGGGCCGGTGTGGCATGTGTCCCCGGGCCGCACCTACCGCCTTCGTGGAATACCGTCCGGCCTACGGTCGGAGCAGGAGCCGCGTTGTGCCTTTCGCCGAGAGGCGACCACCACACCGGCCCAGGCGTGCGAACGCCCCCGCGGAGGACCTCCGCGGGGGCGTTCGTCGTTCCTCAGACCGGCACGGTGGCCAAGGCCGCGGCCAGCAACGAGGCGATCACGAGCACGGCGACCGCGATCGCCACGGCGGCCCGGATGCGCCGCCGCCTGCGCAGGCGCCCGAAGTTGGACAACCGGTCGACCAGGCGAGGGTCTTCCTGGCCGAGTTGAGATGCGATCTCGGTGAGGATTCGCTCCTCCTCCATTGAGAGCGCCACGCCACACCTCCAGGGGGTCACGATTTCCAGGAATCATCCCCTGTTTGTTAAGCCTGGGAAACCTCAAAAGGCTAGTGAGCCCCGCCTTTTACGGCCACATGTGGAAGCGTCGCGGCGAAATCCCAGCTCAGCCGCCTTCGGTGGTCATGTGGGCGCCCCGAGTCGGAGGGCTCTCCCGGTGGCGCCCGTCCAGGGCCGTCACGTAGTACGTGTAGACATGTCCAGATTTCGCGGTGTGGTCGGTGATCTGGGTCGTCTGCCCAGAGACGACCGTGAGGAGCTCGCGCGGGTCCGGCGGCGTACAGGCCGGGCCCTTGGCCGGCGAGCGGTAGACGGCGTACGCCGTGGCCCCGGAGCCCTTCCAGTTCAGCCGACGGTCCTTGGCCTCCAGCCGCGTGGGCGCCGACGGCGGCTCGCCCGCGGCGCGCGTGCTCGCGGGGGCGATCGCCGGGCGGGCGAAGTGGTCGCGAACCAGCCGGGAGGCGAACCCTCGCCGATCCTGCCGCAGATCGGTCGCGCTGAAGATCGCCTCACCGGTGACCTGGGGGTGATTCGCGTCGAGCGCCAGATGCCGGGACATCTCCGCCGCGGCGTTCCACGGGCCGCCGTGCCCGACCTGGTAGCCGGCCTGCCCGATGATCAGCTGCACGCGTGTGCCCGCCACCTGCCGGGACCACCAGGCGACGAGCGTCCGGTAGTCCGCGGGCGGGTACCCGATGGGCCAGTACAGCTGCGGCACCACATAGTCGATCCAGCCGCTCTTGATCCACTTACGGGTGTCGGCGTAGATGTCGTTGTAGCTCTGCAGCGCGTGGGTCGCCGAGCCGTTCGAGTCCTCCGACTTGTTCCGCCACACTCCGAACGGGCTGATGCCGAACCTCACCCACGGCTTCGCCTGGTGGATCCCGGCCGACAGGCCCTGCACGAGCGCGTCGACGTTGTGCCGGCGCCAGTCCGCGACGCTCTTGAAACCGGCGCCGTACTTCTTGAAGGTCGCCTTGTCGGGGAACTCCTCCCCCGGCAGCGGATACGGATAGAAGTAGTCGTCGAAGTGGACGCCGTCGATGTCGTACTTGCGCACCACGTCCAGGACGACCTTGCTCACCAGGTCGCGTACCTCGGGCAGCCCCGGGTCGTACCACAGCGCGTCGCCGTAGCGGTACACCCAGTCCGGATGCTGCCGTGCCGGGTTGTTGGTGGCCAGCGCCTTACGGCTCGGCCCGGTGCTGACGCGGTAGGGGTTGAACCAGGCGTGGAACTCCAGCCCACGCTTGTGCGCCTCGTCGACCAGGAACTTCAGCGGGTCGTAGCCGGGGTCACGCCCCTGCTTGCCGGTGAGATACCGGGACCACGGCTCGTACGGGGACGGGTAGAAGGCGTCGGCGGTCGGCCGGACCTGCACGTAGACGGTGTTGAGGTTCTGCCGCACGGCCATGTCCAGCAGGGCGCGGTACTGCGCCTGCTGCACCGACGCCGGCAGTCCCGGCCGGGCGGGCCAGTCGCCGTTGCCGACCGTCACGATCCACATCGCCCGGGTCTGCCGCTCCGCGTCCGTACGCGCCATCGACACCTGGCCGCATTCGGCCGCCCGCGACCGCAGGTGCCTGGACGGATCGTCGTTACCACCGCAGCCGGCCGTGACGGCCAGGACCGCGAGTGCCACGATGCTCCTCTTGGCGATGGAAGAACCCACGAGAGGGCATTCTGCCTGAGACTTCGGTGTGCTTTGGCGGGTATCCATTCTTCAGGGACGACAACAAGGCGGCGGCTATGAACGACACCCTCCGGCTCGGCCGGATCGGCGGCGTGCGCGTCGGCGTCAACTGGACCGTCCTGGTGGTCTTCGCGCTCATCACGTACGGCCTGGCCGGCGAGCAACTGCCCCACACCTACAAGGGCCTGCATCCGCTGATGTACGTGCTCGGCGGACTGCTCACCGCCACGGCGTTCCTCGTCTCGCTGCTCGCCCACGAACTCGCGCACGCGATCGTCGCACAGCGCAACGGCCTGACCGTCACGGGGATCACCCTGTGGCTGCTGGGCGGCGTCGCGCGGTACGAGGGCGAGCCCCCCACTCCGGCCGCCGAGCTGCGCATCGCCGGCTCGGGGCCGCTGGTCAGCCTGCTGCTCGCGGCGGCATTCGGCATCGTCTCCGCCGGCCTGCTGATCACCGGGGTCGACGGCCTGGTAGCCGGGTGCGTCACCTGGCTCGCGGTGATCAACGCGCTGCTGGCGGCCTTCAACGTCATCCCCGCCGCGCCGCTGGACGGCGGCCGGCTCGTCCACGCCCTGCTGTGGCGGATGTCCGGGGACCGGCTGAAGGCGACGCTGCAGACGACCCAGGTCGGACGCGCCTTCGGCTGGGTGACCATGCTGACCGGCTTCTACCTCTCCATGTGGACCGCGGACGGCCTCTGGCTCACGCTGGTCGGCTGGTTCCTGATCACGGCGGCGGGGCTGGAGGCGGCGCAGGCCCGGCTCCGGGCGCGGCTCGACGGCATTCCGATCCGCCGGATCATGACTCCCGATCCGTTCACCGTGCCGAGCGCGATGCCGGTCGCGGAGTTCCTGCGCGAGATGCTGCCCCGGCACCGGCACGCCGCCTACCCGGTGGTCGACGAGGGCGTCGTCCGCGGCGTCGTCACCGCCGAGCGGATCCGCCAGGAGCCGCCCGACACGCCCGTCGGCGCGCTCGTCGAGGACGCCGAGCGCACGACGCCCGAGACGCCGCTCACCGAACTGCTGCCCCGGCTCACCCGCGAGCGACTCCTCGTCTTCGACGGCGACCGGCTCGTCGGCATCGTGACGCCCCACGACCTCACCCGCGAACTCGAACACCTGGCGCGCGAGGTTCCGGGCTTCCCGGCGCGCTGACACCCACATCCCGACGCCGCCTCGACCGGGCCACGATCACCCCGGTCAGGATCACCAGGCCGCCGGTGACGGTGTTCCAGCCCAGCGGCTCGGACAGCAGCACCGCGCCCAGGAGCGTGGACCACAGCGGCGTCAGGTAGGTGACCGTCGCCGCGACCGTCGGCCCGGCCGCCCGGATCACGCCCAGGTTGAGGATGTACGCCAGCCCGGTGCCGACCGCTCCGAGCACCACCAGTGCCGTGGCCGCGCCCGCCCCGGGCCAGGCGGGCGGGCCGGCCCACAGCGGCGTGACCGCGGCCAGTTCCGCGGTCGCGCACAGGATCTGCACCGCCGACAGCACCGCGGCGGACTCCGTACGGCCCGAGAAGAAGCGCCGGGTGTAGGTGAAGCCGGCGCCGTAGCACACGGTCGCGCCGAGGCAGGCGAGGCTGCCGACCGTCGCGCCGCCGAGCCCCCGCCAGGCCCCCAGGACCAGGAGCACGCCGCCGAACCCGGTCAGCAGCCCAAGTGACCGCCGGAGCGTCGGCCGCTCACTGGGGATCAGGGCGACGGCGAACAGCAGCGTGGTCAACGGCGTCGCGCCGTTGACCACGCCGGCCACCACCGAGCTCACGTGGGTCTCCGCGTACGAGAACAGCGCGAACGGGACGGCGTTCAACAGCGCGGCCACCACCAGCGCGTGCGCCCAGAGCCGCCGGTCCCGGGGCGGTGCCTCCCGCCGAACGGCGCAGACCACGCCCAACGCCACCAGGCCGAACAGACACCGCCAGAACGCCACCCACATCGGCGGGACCCCGGCCTCGATCGCCACCTTGATCAGCGCGAAGCTCGCCCCCCAGATGACCGACAGGACCACGAAACCCGGCACCCATCGCGCGGTCTCCCCAGGCCGCTCCGTCATCGTCATCCACCTCACCGTTCGAAATCCGGATACCGGTCACCGGAATCCTCGGTGCAGCAGGCAAGATGAGTCCAACAAGTGACCACACCAGACCCATGAGAAGAACTCATGACCCTCAACATCAGCCAGCTGCGGGCGTTCGTCGCCGTGCTCGACCACGACGGTTTCGGGGCCGCCGCCGACCGGCTCGGGGTGAGCCAGTCGGCGGTCTCCCACTCCGTCGCGTCGCTGGAACGCGCCCTCGGCAGCGCCGTCCTGACACGCCACGGCCGCCCGCGCCCCACCGCGTTCGGAGAGCGGATCCTCGGCCACGCCCGCGCCGCCCTCGCCGCCACCACCGCGATCGCCGACCTCGCCGCCCAGCAGGACGGCCTGCCCACCGGGACCGTACGGCTCGCGGCCCCCACGACCGTCTGCCAGGGCCTGCTGCCCGACCTGATGGCCCGGTGGAAGGCCGACCTGCCCCGCGTCGACGTGGCGCTGTTCGAAGGGGAGGACGACGAGGTCGCCGACTGGCTCACCGGCGACACCGTCGACCTGGCCGTCCTCGTCGACCCGCCGCCCGGTCCCGGCGTCACTCTCGCCGACGACGCCTTCCACGCCCTGCTGCGCGACGACCACCCGCTCGCCGGGGAGAAGACCATCGGCATCGCCGACCTGGAAGACGACCCCTTCCTGCTGTCCTGCGGCGGATGCGAGGGCCACATCCGCGAGCTGTACCGCCGGGCGGGCGTGCCGTTCCGGCCGACGCACCGGATCCGTGACGTGGGCACCCTGCTGGCCATGGTCCGCGCCGGCATCGGCGTCACGATCGTGCCCGGACTGACGGTCGCGATGCTCGTCCCCCGCCTCGTGATGGTGCCGGTGGATCCGCCGATCGCCCGGCGACTGGTCCTCACCGGTCCGGCCGACCGGCCCTGGCACCCGGCCGCCACCGCCCTCGTGACCGCGGTCCCGGCATCCGCCGAGGGGATTCGCTAGAGGTTTTCGCCGGACGCGATGAATCCCGCTGATCCCGCCGGTACGTACAGGCGAGCATCGAGTGAAAGGGACACCATCGTGAGCGTCATCGTCATCGAGTTCATCACCCTGGACGGGATCGTGTCCGATCCGGACGGGTCCGGGGGCACGCCGACGGGCGGCTGGGCCTTCCGGCACGGCCCCGAGACGGTCGCCGGGGACAAGTTCCGGCTCGGGAGCACGCTGGACGAAGGGGTGATGCTGCTGGGGCGTACGACCTGGCAGCTGTTCTCCCGGCTCTGGCCGAATCGCGACGACCCGTTCTCCGCGCGGATGAACGCCGTGCCGAAGCTGGTCGCCTCCCGTACGCTGAGCGACGCGTCGGCGTGGGCGAATTCGCGCGTCATCGACGGCGGCCTCGTCGACGTCGTCAAGCACGAGCAGCGCGACGTGATCGTCATCGGCAGCCTCGGCGTCGTACGCGCGCTGATGGCCGAGGACCTGATCGACGAGTACCGGCTCCTGACCTTCCCCACGATCCTCGGCACCGGCGACCGGCTCTTTCCCGCCGGCGGCCCGCCCGCGTACCTGGAGTGCCGATCGGCCGAGCAGACCGGCGCCGCCGTCCTCACGCGATACGTGAGAGCGGCACGATGACACCACGCCGCCCGGCCCCGGCCCCGGCGCCGGGCGGCACCCCCTAGCCCTCCGGCAGATCGGCCAGACCGGGCGCGGACATGTGCAACACCTCGTATCGCTCGGTGGCGTCCTCGTCGGCGGGCACGGTGTCCTGCCACAGGACGAACCTGACCAGCCGCCAGTCTCGCGGATCGAGGCCGAGGGCGGCGGTGTGCACTGCGTCGCGGCTCGCAAGGGCGCGGAGTTCGGCGACCTCGTGCTCGATGCGGGCGGCGAGGTCGAGGCCGGTCTCATCCGCGGCGATGGCCGGCGGGACCACGGTGAGGCGGCGTGAAGCGGCCTTCGGCGCGGTGCCACGGGCCGGACCGGCGACAGTGGCGATGCCGGTCCAGTGGTCGACGGCGGGGCGGCCGAAGAAGCGGATGATGTTCTGGAACCGGCCGCTGCCGGTGACCAGGAAGTCGGCCATCGAGGCGGTGTCGTTCCACAGGTAGAAACAGGCGTACTCGTCGACCGGCGAACCACCGGCCCCGCGTTCCCGGAAGAGATAGGCCTTGAGACCCAGTCCGGCCCGGTCGTCGAGGCTGTGCATGGCAAGACCGATCCGGTCGCGGAGACCGGGCATGTCGTAGCCGGCGGGCAGGGGAAACGCGTACTGCATCGCGTACATGAGCCGTCCTTCGGATCGCCTGATCGTACAGACTAGTAGGTACAGAAGGCGTTCGTCATCCATGCACGCAGGGATTCACCAAGACCCGTGCACCCGGCGCGGAGACGGCGCGTAACCTTTGGCGAATGGCAGCCCGGGCCGATCGCCTCCCGGTCCGCGTCGTCCTGCGAGGCGGACCGGACGGCTGGCAGTACACGATCACCGACCGGTCCGGCGCCGGCGAGCACGTGGACCTCGGAGCCATGGCGGCGAGCCGATGGCCGCCCGCCACCCGCCGCGGTCACGACCCGGAATGGTGGGACGCGGCAAACGCCCAGGTCGCCGCGGACCTGCGCGAGTACCTCGGCCTCCGCGTCGCCGACCGCTGCTTCGACCTGTTCCAGATGGAGGCGTCCATCGAATGGCGGTCGGCGGGTGGCGAGAGCGGACCGTGGGAGGGCACGGTCACGCTGGTCCCACCGGATCCCGGCCGCTTCCCCGGACGCGTCCCGCCGTTCGTCGTGCGTCTCCTGCCCGGCCGGGGCGCGGACATCGGCGGCACAGACCTGCCCTTCGAGACCTCCGCGACGCATGCCTGGTCCGTGCTGACGCGAGTCGCGGACCGCCTGGGCGGTCGGCCGCACGCGTCGTTCATCTGCGGCTGGGCGGACCACCGGAGCGTACGGATCGGCCGCGGCCAGTTGTCGATCTGCACCCTTCGCCACGGCGACGGCGTGGAGCGGATCGGCCAGATATACGTGATGCGCCCGCCCGGATGGGGGGGCTCCCCCACCGTACGGGCCGAGCTCGACGGCATCGACCTGCTCGGCGAGACCGCGGGCGACGTCCTGTGGCTACTCGGCGAGCTCGGTCTGGACACCGTCCACCGCGCCGGCTCTGTCCACGTCCCCGACGCCGGGCTGTTCCTCTACCGGGAGAACCCGGCCGACGACCGGTTCGCCTCCGCCGCCATCGAACCGCCGCCCACGGACGACGCCGAGTATCCCTGAGCGCGGGGTGAGGCACGCCGTCGCCGCGGGCGCCCCTCACCCTCCGTTCGGACGAGGGCATGTGCGCGGCTCAGCCGCGATGCCCCGGCGGGCTCAATCCCCGGGGTGTCCCGGCGGCGGTGCCTGGGTCGTGCAGGTCAGCGGGACCCCCACCGGGACCAGGCGCTCGACGGAGCCCGGCCGTCCGTGCGTGACGACCAGCTGCGACGGGGTGAGATAGCCGATGAAGAGCTGTTTCCCGGCGGGCATCGCCGCGCGGTCGAAGACGAGGGTGACCTTGCCGTCGCTCCGCCGCTCCCCCGTCATGACGCGGCGGACGCCGGGCCCGTCACCGCTGGGGTCGAGGCGTCCGTCGTCCTGCGGTCCCTTGCAGAAGACGCCCTCCTTGACGATCACCGGGAAGCCCGCCTGGCGCAGGGCCCGTTCGAGGCCCTGGTGGTCCTGGAAGTACCGCGCCTTGTCCCAGGTCACGCGGACGGTGCCGTGGCCGTCGCTGTCCAGGGTGAACGCGGCGGTGCGGATGTGCACCGAGCCGGCGCCGGTGGTGAGCCTCGCCTGGGGCGGCGCGGTCGACGGGTGGCTGAGCGCCGGCACTCCGAGCGCGAGGCCGGCCACCGCCGTGGCGCCCGCCGCGACGCCGACGAGGCCGCGCCGACGGCGCCGTACGCGCCCCGCCGCCACGATCCGCTCGACCGGGGTGTGCATGCTGACCTGCTCGAACGAACCCTTCAGCGCGTCCAGCACCGCTGAGGTTTCCCTGTCCTGACTGCTCACGATCCGACCTCCCGGTCGTCGACGGTGATGAGATGGCCGCGAAGCGCCGTCACGGCCCGCGACAGGTGGGCGGTGACGGTTCCCGGGGCGATGCCGAGGATCTCGGCGGTGGCCCGGGTGTCGAGGTCGAGGAAGACCCGGAACGCGATCACCTCCCGCTGCCGTTGCGGCAGCCGGCGCAGCACGGCGAGCAGCGCGGGATCCAGGCCCGCCTCACCGGCCGAGACGTCGGCGACCTCGTGGTCGCGCTCCAGCGCGACCTCCCGCCGCCGGCGACGCCACCACGAGACCTTGGTGTTGAGCGCCGTACGCACGACCCAGGCGGTCGGCGCGGGATGCCGGCTGACGCGGTGCCACGACGCCCAGGCCCGCGTGAACGCCTCGGCGACCAGGTCCTCGGCCAGCTGCCGATCGCCCACACCGGCCAGAACCGCCCGTAGACAGACGTCCCGGCTGGCTCGATAGAACTCCTGGAACTCCAGCTGCTTCACACCCGCTACACGCTTCGAGCGCCCGATCCGCTTACCTTCGCGCCGAGAATCTTTCACCGCGTCCGCGGCATGCCCACCTGGCAGCGGCGCCGGTGTCACCGTCGAGACGATGCGTCCCGCGCTTCGCGAACTCGCGCTCTTGGCAGCGTCCGGCCCATCCTGCTGAGGGCGATATGGCCGGCGAAGGCCACGACGAGCGCGTTGAGGGCGGGGATCCCCACGTGGATGAAGTAGCCGGCGGCACCGGCGCCGGCCCAGGAGATCAGGCTCGCCGGAACCCACTCGGGAGCGTCGGCGGGAAGACGTCCTCGGCTCCGGGACGAGTCCAGTTCCGCGCGCCAGGTACGGACCACGTAGTACTCCGCGATCATGATGCCGGCCACCGGCGGGATCAGGATGCCGAGGATGGTGAGGAAGCCGATGAAGTGATGCAGGAGCCCGGTCGCCGACAGAGCCGACCCCAAGACGCCGATCAGGACCGTCAGCAGACGGCGGCTGACGCACCGGCCGGCCAGGACGTCGATGACGTTGACCAGCCCGAGCGTGGAGGAGTACAGGTTCCAGTCGTTGATCTTCAAGACGGATGCGGTCAGGACGACGGTGCCCCAGAGGCCGCTCGTCGTCGTGATGATCGCGACGACGTCGACGGTGTGCAGTGCGTGGGCCAGCAGCACACCGATGAGTCCGATGAAGAACTCCCCCACAGTGATCCCGACCAGGGTCTGCCTGACGACGTCCCCCACGGTGCGGTTGTAGCGGGTCATGTCCGGCGTCATCACGGCTCCGAC
Organism: Actinoallomurus sp. NPDC050550; assembly: GCF_040655075.1. Lineage (NCBI taxonomy): Bacteria > Bacillati > Actinomycetota > Actinomycetes > Streptosporangiales > Thermomonosporaceae > Actinoallomurus > Actinoallomurus sp. NPDC050550. The sequence goes on from NZ_JBFAJC010000014.1 coordinate 143,495, forward strand.
GATGAACCCACCGGCGACGAGCGTGGCACCGGCCGCGAGCGAGAGTGGCCTGCCGACCGGCTGGGACCAGATGAGGTCATGCAGCGAGAACCTGACCAACTGGCGCCCGACCGCCCAGACGGCCAGGGCGACGAACGCGGGCACCGTGACGTACGCCGCCCAGGCCATACCGTTGAAGCCGAAGATCACGATCGCGGTGACGCCCAGGCCGCCGATGAGCGACCAGGCCTCCACGGACGGACCGCCCAGCAGTGAATGCAGCCCTTCGGCGAACACCGCGTTCTGCACACCGAACCAGCCGATCAAGCTGACCGCGATCGTCAGGCCGACGATCGCGGAGCCCTTGTTGCCGAATCCCGTCCAGCGCGCGAGCACGGACGTCGACAGGCCCTCCCGCGTTCCGGCGATACCGACGAAGATCGAGACGATCTCCAGCAGCACCGAGCCCAGAGCGATCGCGAGCACGGCTCGCCAGAAGGTCATCCCCAGCCCCAATGTCACCCCGAGCAGGAACTGGGAGAGCGCGGAGAGCTGGCCGAACCGCTGGGTCGCCACCGACCACCAGGAGTAACGGGCCGAGACCGGTACCCGGTGGAGCGAGTAATCCTCGGCGGCGGCCGACTCGTCGAGGTACGCCGCGGGTTTCATCACCATCCTCCCGCCGCAGGGCCGATCACTCCGGACCGGCCACGTGGCGCCCACCGCCTTATCGACGTTTCCGCAGTTCACGTACGGACTGGGCACTATCCGGCAAGCCTATGATTGCGACATGGGCCGGGCAGATTCGGGGGGCCGAGGCCATCGAAGCAACCTTCCTCAGCATCTGACGACCTTCATCGGTCGGCGGGACGAACTGGCGCACGTCAAGGGCCAGCTCGCGGCTCACCGGCTGCTGACACTGACCGGCGTCGGGGGTGTCGGGAAGACCCGTCTCGCCCTCCAGGTCGCGGAAGATCTGAGCAGACGCTTCCCTGACGGGGTCCGGATGGTCGCCCTGGACCGGATCCAGAACCCTGACCTGCTCCTCCACACGGTCACGGCCGCCCTCGGGCTACGAGACGAGGCCGGCGAGTGGGACTTGCCGGCGCTCGTGGCCCGTCTGGAGGACGAACGCCTGCTCCTCGTGCTGGACAACTGCGAGCACCTGCTCGACGCCTGCGCATCGTTCGTCACCGCCGTACTACGGCGGACTCAGGAGGTGCGGATACTCGCCACCAGCCGAGAGGCACTCGGGGTCGCCGGAGAACGGACCGTCCCGCTGCCACCGTTGTCGCTCCCGGACCGGGACGGTCCGCCGGTCTCGCCGAAGTCCCTCGCCAAGTACGACAGCGTACGGCTTCTCGTCGACCGGGCGGCGCTGGTGAGCGCGGGATTCACCGTCGACGAGAGCAACGGCGCGTTGCTGAGCGAGATCTGCCGGCAGTTGGAGGGGATCCCCCTCTCCATCGAGCTCGCGGCGGTCCGGCTCCGTGCCATGTCGCCGCAGGAACTGCTGCACAGGCTGGACCGCTTCCGGCTGCAGGCCGGATGGCCTGGCGTCCCTCCCCGCCAGCGGACCCTCTACTCGCTCGTCGACTGGAGTTTCCAGCTGTGCACTCCGCCGGAGCAGCGCGTCTGGGCACGGTGCTCCATGTTCAGGGACGGCTTCGAGCTGGAGGCCGCGGAAGCGGTCTGCTCGGACGGCGACCTGGATCCGGACACGGTGCTCGAGGCGCTGAGCGGACTGATCGACAAATCCGTGCTGTCTCGAGAGGAGAGCCGAGGCCGAAGCCGCTATCGGATGCTGGAAACGCTGCGCGAGTTCGGCCTCGGCCGCCTCGCCGAGTCCGGTGACACCGATGAGGTGCAGAGACGGCACTGGGATTGGTATCGGCGTCTGGCTCAGCAGGTGGCAGAAGGCTCGTTCGGGGCCGACCAGCTGACCCTGTTCTCCCGGCTTCGCCAGGACCACGCCAACCTCCGCATCGCGCTGGAGCACGGCCTGACCGACCCCGATCGGGTGGAGACCGCGCAGCGGATGGCCGCCGGCCTGAGCTACTACTGGCAGGTGACGGGCCTCCACGGCGAGGGGCGTCGCTGGCTGGACCAGGCGCTCTCGCTCGACACCCGCCCGACCCGCACGCGCGTGCGGGCCCTGTGGGCCGATGCCTGGCTCGCGCTCCTGCAGGGAGAGCTGAGCACCGCGCGCCTGCTGTTGAAGGAAAGCGGTGCGCTGGCCGAAAGGCTGCACGACGAGAGCGGCAGCGCCTGGGTCGCCCAGCTCACCGCCTACGCCGACATGAACGACGGCAGGCTCGCCGAGTGCGGATCCCTGTATCGGCAGGCGCTCTCGGTCCACCGCGCCCTGGACGACGAGCCCGCCGTGGTGCTCACCCTGATCCGGATGGCGATCCTGGCGGTGCTCACCATGGACATCGAGGCGGGGATCGACCACTGCCGGGAGGGACTCCAATGGTGCGAACGCAACGGTGTGCGTACCCTCACCTCGAACCTGCTCTGGGTGCTCGGCATCCTGCGCTGGCGATCCGGCGACACCACCGGAGCCGTCGCGGCGGAAAGGGAGAGCATCCGGCTCGCCCTGCCGTTCGATGACCCCATGGCCCTGGCCCGCGCCCTGGAGGTACTCGCCTGGGTCGCCGCCACCGACGGACAGACCGAGAGGGCCGCCACCCTCCTCGGCGCGCTGGACGGACTGTGGCGTTCGTTCGGCGGCGAGCCGTTCCTCTACCTGCGGGGCTTCCACGACGAGTGTGAGACACAGGTACGCTCCGCCCTCGGCCCCGCCGCCTACCGCTCTTCCTTCGCGCGAGGGACGGCGATGTCGTACGCCGACCTACTCGCGGACGCGCTGGAAGAGACGCCTCACGTGCCGGAACCACAAGCTCGCCGCCTGTCACCCCTCACGCACCGCGAAACCCAGATCGCCGAACTCATCTCCCAGGGCATGAGCAACAAGGAGATCGCCGCCAACCTGATGATCGCTCAGCGCACCGTCGAAGGCCACGTCGAGCACATCCTCACCAAGCTCGGCTTCACCTCCCGGGTCCAGATCGCGGCCTGGACCGTGGCGGAGGGGCGGTGAGCCGCCATGGCCGGTCCGGACTCGATGTCATCGGCGGGGAACCTTCCCGTGGAGCTGACCAGTTTCGTGGGGCGCAGGCGTGAGATCGGCGACATCAAGCGGCTGCTCCAGCGCAACCGGCTGGTGACCGTGACCGGCGGGCCGGGGGTCGGCAAGACACGGCTCGCTCAACGGGCGGCGGGGCAGCTGAGACGCAGGTTCACCGACGGTGTACGCCTGGTGGAGCTCGCCGCACTCGCGGACGGGCGATTCCTGGCCCGGGCGATCGGGGACGCGGTCGGGATGCCCGGCGAGTCGAGGTCCGCCGCGCCGGAGGCCCTCGCGTGGTTCCTGGCGGATAAGAATCTGCTGCTGATACTGGACAACTGCGAGCATCTGGTGGACGTCTGCGCGTGCCTGGCCACCGATCTCCTGCGGGCCGCGCCCCAGGTACGGATCCTGGCGACCAGCCGGCAGGCGCTGCGCGTGACCGGGGAGTGGCTGGTGGAGTTGGCGCCGCTGCCGGTGCCGCAGGAAGAGCAGCCGCCGGCGCGCGATGACGCAGTGCGGTTGTTCGCCGAACGCGCGGCGATCGCGCTCCCGGGCTTCGCCATCACCGACGACAACCGTACGACGGTGGCCGGGATCTGCCGGCGCCTGGACGGCATCCCACTGGCGATCGAGCTCGCCGCGGTACGGGTGCGGGCCATGCCCGTCGAGGCGATCCTGACCCGCCTGGAAGAGCACTCTCTGGAAGTCCTGGGCGCGGGCGCGCAGGTGACCATGCCACGGCTACAGACCCTGCGGTCGGCGATCGACTGGAGTTTCCACCTGTGTTCCGCGCCCGAACAGCGGTTGTGGGCGCGAGCGTCGGTCTTCAGCGGCGGCTTCGACCTCGACGACGCCGAACAGGTCTGTTCCGGTTCCGGAATCGAGAGCGTGGACATGTTCGCGCTCGTGGACGGGCTGCTGGACAAGTCCGTGCTGACCCGTACGACGTCCGAGGACGTCTCCCGCTACCGGATGCTGGAGGCGATCCGCGAGTACGGCGCCCAGCGCCTGGCTCGGTCCGGCGAGGGCACGGCGGTGCGGACGCGTCACCGCGACCACTTCGCCGAGGTGGCCCGGCAGGCGGAGCGTCAGTTCCTGAGCCCGGGAGAGGTCGAGGGGTTCGACCTGCTGCAGCGCGATTACGCCAACGTACGAGCCGCGCTGGAGTTCTGCCTGAGCGAGCCCGGCGAGGCGGACGCCGGGCTACGGATCGCCGGTTCCCTGCGGCACTACTGGACCATGTCGGTCCGCCATCGCGAGGGACGGTACTGGCTCGATCGGGCGCTGACCCTCAACCCGGAGCCGAGCCCGGCCCGCGCCAAGGCCCTCTGGATCGACGGATGGACGGCTCTCCTCCTGGCCGAATGGGACGCGGGGCTGTCGCGGATCGACCAGTGCCTCGCGCTCGCCGAACGCCTGGATGACGAGCCGGCCCGAGCCCATGTCGTCATGCTCCGCGGCATTCACGCGTTCTTCTGCGACGACCTGCACCGCGCCGTGACCTTCTTCGAGGACGCACTCGCCCGGCTGCGGGCCCTCGACGACCGCGCGGACGTATGGATGACCCTCCGTTACCTGACCTACGCCACCGCGCTTCTCGGCGACGCGGACCGTTCCCTTGCCTTCGGCGAGCAATCCCTGGAGACCGCGGAAACGGCCGGCGCTCCGTTGACCCGCGCACGTTCGCTGGGGCTGTACGGGATCGCCCAGTGGCTCATCGGCGACCGCGAACGGGCGATCGAGCTGGTCCGGGAGAGGCTGCGGGTCTCCCCCTACATCGACGGGTGGGGCATCGCCCACTGCTTGGAAGTCCTCGCCTGGGACGCCGCCGAGCGTAATCCGGAACGCGCCGCCCGATTGCTCGGCTGCGCCCACGCGATCTGGCGTTTCACCGCCGCTCCCCTGACCCAGCGGCATCTGGCCGCCGGCCACCGGCTCTGTGAGCGGCGCGCCCGCGTCGCGCTGGGAGACGAGACCTTCGGCAAGGCCTTCGAGGAGGGCACCAGGCTCTCCATCGACCAGGCCGTCGCCTACGCACTCACCGACCGCAGGTGAGCGGGTCAACGCCCGGGCCGGAGCCGCCGTCCACCCACGGCAGGCGCCACGGTGAGAAGCAGCCGCCGAGCCGATGGGCGATCATCGAACACATGTTCTAGGGTGGGGGCATGCGTTGGGATGCGTTGTCGCTGGACGGCGAGGAGCCGGGACTGTTCGGAAGCCCCGTGACGATCGACACGCCCGAATTCCGCGGGATCACCTTCCACGAGATCAGAGCCAAGTCGATCATCAACCAGGTCCCTGGCGCCTCCCGCGTGCCGTTCCGGTGGACCATCAACCCCTACCGGGGCTGCAGCCATGCATGTGTGTACTGCCTGTCCGGCGAGACCCCGATCCTGATGGCGGACGGGCGCACGAAGCCGCTTCGCGACATCCGCGCCGGCGACGAGGTGTACGGCACCGAGGTGGTCGGAAGTCACCGCCGCTATGTCGCCACCAAGGTGCTCGCACACTGGAGCACTATCAAGCCCGCATACCGGATCCGCCTCGAGGACGGGACGGAGTTGATCGCGAGCGGCGATCACAGGTTCCTGAGCGATCGCGGCTGGAAGTACGTCACGGGCACCGAGCGCGGCGCCGGTCGACGTCCGCACCTGACGCGCAACAACAAGCTGATGGGCGTCGGATCGTTCGCCGAGCCGCCTAAGAAGGACGCGGATTACCGTGCCGGTTACCTGTGCGGGATGATCCGAGGCGACGGTCAACTCGGCTCGTACTCCTATCTCAGTGCCATCCGCAACCAGAGCACGGCGGGTAACGCGGCCATCAGGCGGATCATCGCATGGCCCACGGAGGCAACGACGGAGTGGCATAAAGGTTTTCTTGCCGGAATTTTCGATGCAGAGGGAAGCTGCTCGACCGGTGTTCTCCGAATATCGAATACCGACCAGGAAATCATCAGGCACATCGCGGAAGGCCTCGAGCATCTGGGGTTCGAATACAGGGTTGAGCAGCCGAAGAATGCTGTGGGCCTGCCGAATACTGTGATCCGGCTCCTGGGCGGCATCGCTGAGCGGCTCCGCTTCTTCCATACGGTGGATCCGGCGATTACGCGGAAGCAGAACATCGAAGGTCTCGCGATCAAGACGAGCGCCCGGCTCGGTGTGACGTCCGTTGAAGCGACCGGCCTGGACCTGCCGATGTACGACATCACCACCGGGACCGGAGACTTCATCGCCAACGGCGTCGTTTCACACAACTGCTTCGCCCGCCGCACGCATGAATACCTGGATTTCGACTCGGGCCGGGATTTCGACTCGCAGATCGTCGTGAAGGTGAACGCTCCTGAGCTGGTGCGCCGGGAGCTCGCCGCACCGAAGTGGGCCGGTGAGCACATCGCGATGGGCACCAACGTCGACTGCTACCAGCGGGCGGAGGGCCGCTACCAGTTGATGCCGGGCATCATCGAGGCGCTACGGGACGCCGCGAACCCGTTCTCGATTCTGACCAAGGGCTCGCTGATCCTGCGCGACCTGCCGCTGCTGGAGGAGGCCGCCGACCGCACCGAGGTCGGTGCGGCGGTGTCCGTGGGCTTCGTCGACAGGGAGCTGTGGCGGCTGCTCGAGCCGGGCACACCCAGCCCGCTCAAACGCCTCGAGGTCTGCACGACACTCAACGAGCACGGCATCGGATGCGGCGTGCTCATGGGACCGATCGTCCCCTACCTCACCGACGGCCCACGCCAACTGGAAGCGGCCGTACGCCGGATCGCCGAAACCGGCGCCACCTCCGTCTCCGCCATTGTCCTGCACCTACGCCCCGGCGCCCGCGAATGGTTCACGGCCTGGCTCCGCGAGCACCACCCTGAGCTCGTCGCGCCCTACGCCCGCCTGTACGGCCGCGGTGCCTACGCCCCGAAGGACTACCAGCACCGCATCACCCAACGCGTCAAAGACCTCGCCGACAAGCACGGCATCGGCGGACGACGTAACGCCCGCCGCACTCCCACCCCCGCGCCCTCCCCCACCCGGCCTCCCGAACCCGAACAACTCACCCTGCTCTGAATGACCCGATACTCACTGGCGAGGGGCAGAACACGATGCCCAATATCTGCCCGCGACTCTGCCGGACCACCGCACCCGACCAGATCGCAGCCCGGCCACCTGGTCTGCGGTCAGCCCACGGACGTGGTCGGCGGTAAGGGAAAGCTCCCGCTCGCCGCCCCGGCTGATCGTCACGGTGACCTTGCCGGTACGGCGCCGAGTCCACGCCACCAGCACCCCGGCAAAGACACTGACCGCAGCAGGCAGGCCGCCTGCCCCCCTCTAGGATCTGCGGATCCGTGAGCAATTCGGATGATCATGAGCACCGGATGGGCAAAATCCGGGCTCAATGAGCAACGACTGCAGATGGCCGTTGCAGTAGACGAACCCGCTCGCCTTCGGGAGACTTGCATACGTCACGATCGTCGCGAGATTGGCCGGGTTGGGGCGATCACGTTGTAGTGCTGATGACCGGCGTACCACGCTGTGTTGGCGGCGTTCTCGACCATCTCCTGCTGGGTGGTGGAGGACTTCGCCCAGCTTTGGATCGACTTGGCGAGCTGGCCGAGGTCGATGTTGAAGTTGACGCCGACGCTGGGGCCGCCACCGCCACCGCCGACCGGGTCGTCCACTGCCATGGCCTTGACAGCGGAATCCGCTCGGCGCCCGGCAGCGGGCCGGTCGCCGGCGGTAGCAGACCAGGCATGAGACGCCGCGATGGTAGGGGCGGCTGCGGGGGCGAGGGCCCAGATGCCGAACCCCGATGCTCACGCCCGCCCATTCCTCCGACGACCTTCAGTTCGTCAATGAGCGAAGCGCCGGACTGCCGGCAGCAGCACCCGCCGACGCACGGGACACCGGGAACCCACCTGATATCTCGGTGCCAGGTCCTTCCACCGCGGTCGGTCCGGACGCCGGTCAACCGGTCAGCCGGTCTTGGCGTCCGCCGAAGCGGCCCATGATTGTCTTGCTCATCGTACTGACAGGGGCGGCCGCGACGGCAGTGATGATGGGAGCCTTGAGCTCCACGGCCGCACCTAACCGCCCTCGTGGCACGGGCCTGCGAGTGCTCACAGGACCGCGGAACCTACAGCGGCGGCGGGGCAGGACGGCATGAGCGGGTACAGAGGCCCGTTCAGCGGCGGCGCCCGGTTGTGACCACCGCGTCGACAAGGTTCGTGATTGCGTGCACGACCGCTGTGATGCCCTCGCCCGGGGCTCCTCCGGGTTCGGTCATGTAGAGGTCTCGGCGGATCTCGATCATCAGTGCCATTACCGCCTTGGCCTGCCGGTAATGCTTGAGCGGGACGTAACTACCGGCGAAGGGGGTATTCACGCCAAGGTCGTCGAAGCACGAGAACGCCTCCACCGCGGCCTCATGCAGCCAGCCGGGAGTGTGAAAGGTGTCGACACCCAGACAAATGGCAGGCCGGTCGCCTGTCACATGCAACTCATACGGCAAGGCGCGGCTGGGATAGGAATGCACGTCAAGGATCACCGCGTGGCCCGTCGCGGCCACGCGGGCATCCACCAAAGCGGCCATGGCTTCGGCGTAAGGGCGGTAGTGCCGAGCAAGCAGATCCTCGATGTGGTCCGGATCCTCGGCACGCAGCCTCGCACCGTGCGAGGTGCACAGGTACACCGCGCCCATGCCCACCGCTCGCATTTCCTCGCGCTCGTCCGGGAACCGCTCGGGGTCGATGACCAGCCGGGACAGCCGGTTACTGAACACCCACGGGGCCAGGTCGGCGCCCTTGGCGGCACGAGTGGCGATGAGCCCGGTGTGCGCGTCGGTCATGTGATCCAACTCGCTGGACAACGCGGCGTCATCGAGCAGGATCGCCTCACGAGCATGAGCGGTCAAAGCCCGGGATCCATGCGGAACATGCAGGATCACCGGGGACCCGCCGTTCCCGACCGTGACCTCGAAGCCCACCCCGGACCCGTTCGGACCCACACCGATCACCAGCCTGATCCCGCCCAAGCAGCCGACTCGCGCATATCGACACCAACCCCGCCCGGTGCCAATGATCGCGACCAGGCTCCAGCCCACCACATCCTGGCCCGGTAGCGCAGCACCCGGAATGGCGATGCCCGCCAGCTGAAGCGCTCAGTCACACGTGAGCAACGGCTGCGGCGGTGCATCCGTAGCCGTCTCGGCGATGTGGGCGCGGTGGTAATGAGAGTTCCCGACGGGCCATCGCCATGGTGCTCGCCTCCACCCGCGTGGCGATCCTCTGCACCACCGCGACTCGCTGACCTGGTTGTTTAAGGCCGTCCTGAACTGTGCTGCGGATCTCGGGCGCGGCAGGGTTTCCTATTCGGTCGGGGCATTTCGGGCGAGGAGGGACCGTGGCGACGGGGCAGGTACTGCGCACCACACGCCGAACGACCAGGTGGGCGATCCCGGGGGTGGTCGCCACGTTCGCGGCGGCGCTGTTGCCCGCGGCGCCGGTGGGCGCGCGGCCCGCATCGGCGAAACCGGCCGGCGCGGTCGGGCCGGTGCGTTACGCCCACGACGCGGCCGGGCGGCTGACCGGGGTCAGCGCCGCGCACGGGGACACGGCGCGATACGACTACGACGCCTCCGGGAACCTCACCGCGATCCACCGCTACCCGACGTCGAAGACGTCCGTGCTGAGCGTCGTGCCGGAGCGGGCCGCGCCGGGCGCGCGCGTGGTGATCACCGGCACCGGGTTCGCGGCCTCGCCGAAGCAGAACACGGTCACCTTCGCCGGCGCGCGCGCCGCCGTGACCGCCGCGTCCGCGTCGAGTCTCACCGTGACGGTGCCGAGGGGGGCACGCGAGGGCGCGGTCACCGTACGGGCGCACGGCGCCACCGCGACCGCGTACGACCGGTTCACGGTTGCCGCCGTCCAGCCGCGCCCGAGCGTCACGAAGCTGTCTCGCACCGTCGGCGACCGGGGCGACACGGTCACGATCACGGGTAGCGGGTTCGCCGATGCGGCGCACGACGTCGTCACGTTCGGCCACACTCGTGCCCGCGTCGCCTCCGCCACGTCCCGCACCCTGCGGGTCACGGTGCCTGACGCGGCCGGCGCGGGCCCGGTCTTCGTGCAAACGCCGGGCGGGACGGCAGCCAGCGCGCAGGCGTTCTTCCCGGTGCCGCGCACGATCTTCCCGAAGCCCGGCGCGTACACGGCCGCGGACGTCCAGTCCACCGGGACGATCACGGTCAACGGCGCGAGCAAGCGGGTGAGCATCGGCGTCGGCAAGATCGCGCTACTGCGGTTCCACGCCGTGCGTGGGCAGAAGCTCGACCTCGGCATTACCCATTCGACGATCAAGACGCAGCTGTGGGCGCCGGCGTACGACCCGTATGGTGCGGGCTTCGGCCGTGAGCAGTACGACCGCCCGCCCGGCTACATGTACACGCGCGAGGACGGCAAGCCGGCGTTCGTCGAGGACTTCGTACCGCCGGGCTGGTTCGTCGGCGACGCCGGGTACCCGTTCCCGCAGGCCGTTCCGGTCACTGGTGACTACCTGCTGGTGCTGGATCCCGACGGCACCGGGCACGGCTCGGCCACGGTCACGCTGTCGACCCGCGCCACCGGCACGATCGACATCGGCGGCGCCAGGACCGTGCGGGCGCTGCGCCCTGGCCAGTTCACCGAGCTGACGTTCCCGGCCACGAAGAATCAGCCGCTATCGGTCGGCTACTCCGACCCGGCGAGCGGCAAGGACTTCGGTGTCTTCACCCGGGTGACCGGGCCTTACGGGGAGAACGTGCGCGACCGCGTGCTGCTGCCGGCGGGCAGCGGCGGCATCCCGTTCATCCCGCATGCGACCGGCACGCACCGGCTGATCGTCGGCCCGTACCGTGGCGAGACCAGTTCGGTCAGGGTGCGCGTCGCCCGTATCACGCAGGTCGGCACGCTGACCGTCGGAGGCGGCACCAAGGTCACCGCGGACAAGCCGGGACAGAGCTCGCTGCTGCAGTTCACCGGCTCGCCCGGCGACACCCTGACGCTGCACGTCGCCGGTAGCACGTTCGCCCGTCACCCGGCGCTCACCGTGTACCTGCCGTGGGGCGTATCGTTCGCCGGCGGCGACGGCGACCAGCTCGTGCTGCCCGCGCTGCCGCAGCCGATCCCCGGCTACGAGAAGCTGCCGTACGAGGTGGTCGTCGACCCGCGCGGCACCACCGGCTCGGCGACCGTCACGTTGACCCGCAGCGCCGCCGGGGCGAAACCGGAGAACTCCCCGGCCACCGGTGCCCGTACAAACGTGGCGCCTCGCGCGACCGCCACCGTGGCGGGCGGCAAACCGAAAACGCAGGAGTGGCAGCCTGCCAAGGCGAGCCTGAGCGGCGGACCATGGACGACCGGCTGGGGCCGCGCACCCATGGACACGCCCGTCAGCCTGCAGACGGCGCCCGGCGTGACGGCAGTGTCCGGGCGCGCGCTCACGCTGAACGGCGACCCGCTGCCCGACGTGACCCTCAGTGTCGGCGACGCGCACACCACGACCGGCGCCGACGGCACGTTCCTGCTGCGCGGCGCCCCCGCCGGACGCCAGGTACTACACATCGACGGCAGCAGCGCGGACCGGAAGGGCCGGTCGTACGGGGTGTTCGACGAGGCGGTGAACCTCGCCCCCCGCACCACCACACCGCTGCCCCAGACGATCTGGATGCCGCTCCTCGACACCGCCCACGAACAGCGGATCACCTCGCCGGCGAGCAAAGAAACGGTGCTGCGCACGCCGCGCATCCCGGGCCTCGAGGTGCACATCCCGAAGGGCACCGTGATCCGGGACTCCTCCGGCAAGATCGTTCACAAGGTGGGGATCACCGCGATCCCGGTGGACCGCACGCCGTTCCCGCTGCCAAAGAACAGCCCGGTGCCGATCTACTACACGATCCAGCCGGGCGGGGCGTACCTGTTCCCCTCGGGCGCGCGCATCATCTACCCGAACTACTGGCATCTGTGGCCGGGCACCCGCGTGCCATTCACCCAGTACGACCCGAAGGGCCGCGGCTGGTACATCTACGGCCACGGCACGGTGACCTCGGACGGGACGCAGGTCGTGCCCGACAAGGGCGTGCGCGTTTACCAGTTCACCGGCGCGATGATCCTGCCGCCGGGCGGCACCGGCGCGCCGCCCGGCGGCCCACCGCAGTCGCCGAACCCGGCCGGCGACGGCGATCCGGTCGACCTGGCCACCGGCCTGCTCATCGACCAGCACACCGACCTGTCGCTGCCGGACACGCAGCCGATCGCGGTGCACCGCACCTACCGGCAGGACGACGCGTCCATCCACGCGTTCGGCGCGGGCGGCAACTTCGACGACGGCCTGTACCTGTGGGCCACCGGTTTCGACACGCAATACAACACCGCGTACCTGATCCGCCCCGACGGCGGCAGGGTCCGGTTCGACCTGATCACCACGCAGGCACCGCCCGACGTCGGCCTCGACCAGTTCGAGACCGTCGTGTACCGCGCCGCGCCCGGCTCCGGGGAGTTCCAGAACGCCACCATGGCCTGGAACGGCAACGGCTGGACGCTGCGCGAGACCAAAGGCACCGACCTGGTCTTCAACGACGAGGGCCCGCTGCGCGCGATCCGCGACCCGTACGGCAACACCACAACCGTCACCCGTGACCCCGCGAAGATCGACACCGACGGCAACCGCCGCGAGCGGGGCGCGACAGCGCAGGTCACCTCCCCGAACGGCAAGTGGCTCGCGTACACTCACGAGAACGTCGGCGGCGACCCCGACAAGTGGCGGATCACGACGGCGGCCGACAACACCGGCCGTATCGTCCGGTACGCCTACAACGCCGACGGCCTGCTCGCGTCGGTGACGAACCCGCGTGGCGGCGTCACCAAAAACGGCTACGACGCCAAAGGCCGGCTGACCTCGATCACCGATCCGCGCGGCACGACGTACCTGCGCAACACCTACGACAGCGCGGGCCGGGTGGCCAAGCAGGAGGCCGCCGACGGCGGCACGTACACCTTCGCCTACAGCACCAGCGACAAGGGCGACATCACCGCGACCCGCGTCACCGACCCGCGCGGCCACGTCCGCCGCGTCACGTTCAACGCCGACGGCGCCGTGACCAGCGACACCTCCGCGTACGGCACCGACCAGGCGCAGACCGTCAAGCTGACTCTGGACCCCCCGACCGACCGCCCGACCACCATCACCGACGCACTCGGTCACCGCACCGACCTGGCGTACGACGCCGACGGCGACGTCACCAAGATCACCCGCCTGGCCGGCACGGCCAACGCCCGCGCGACCACCTTCACGTACGGACCGTACGACCAGCCCACATCCATGACCGACCCGGCCGGGCACACGACGCGGTTCACGTACGGGACGCAGGGCGATCTACGCGCCATGCGGGACGCATCCGGCCGGACGACCCGCTTCACCGCGAACGCGGCCGGCCAGGTCACCTCCGTCACCGACGGACTCGGGCACACGACACGGGTGGCGTACACCATGGGTGACCCGACGGCCGTCACCGACCCACTGGGCCGCACCGCGCGGATGTTCACCGACGCGGCCGGGCGGGTGCTGTTCCAGACCGACCTCGCGGGCGCCACCACGACCAGCGCGTACGACGCGGCCGATCACCTGGTGCGGCTCACCGACCCGCTCGGCCACGCGACGTCGTTCGGCTACGACGGCAACGGCAACATCACGTTGTCGACCGACCCACGCGGCTCCGTCACCCGCTACGCGTACGACCGGACGGACCGGCTCACGGCGCAGACCGATCCGCTGAAGCGGACGACGCGGTACGCCTACGACCGCGGCGGCAATCTGACCAAGCTGACGGCCGCGAGCGGCCGAGGCACCACGTACGCCTACGATGCGCTCGACCGCCTGGTCACGACGGCCTACCGCGGCGACGGCGGCACGGTCACACGCGGCTATGACGCCGGGGACCGGCTGATCAAGGTGAACGACTCCCGCACCGGGGCGATCACCTTCGCCTACGACGGGCTTGACCGGATGACCCGGACCACGAGCGGCCAGGGCACGATCTCCTACGAGTACGACGCCGCGGACCAGCGGACCGGCATGACGGTCAGCGGCCAACCGAAGATCACCTACAGTCACGACCCCGCCGGAGACCTGACCGGAGTCGCTCAGGGTGACGACAAGGTCGGTCTGCGGTACGACGGCGCCGCCCGGCTCATCGCTGAATCACTGCCCGGCGGTGTTTCCCAGACGTACCGCTACGACAGCGCCGACCAGGTCACCGGCATCGACTACCGGCACGGCAACGGCAGCCTCGGCGCCCTGGCGTACGGATACGACGCCGGCGGCAGCGTCGCCGAGCTGAGCGGATCGTACGCGCGCACCACGGTCCCGCGCTCGGTGCAGGCAGGCTACGATGCGGCCGACCAGCTCACCCAGCAGGGCACCACCGGGTTCACCTATGACCGCGACGGCAACCTCACGCGCGCCGGCGCGACCTCGTACACGTGGGACGCGCGCGGCCTGCTCACCGTCCTGAAGGGGCAGGGGCGCACGGCATCGTTCCGCTACGACGCGTTCGGCCGCCGCATCGGCAAAACCGTTGGCGATCAGGCCACGACGTACCTGTACGACGGCGTCAACCCGGTGCAGGAGCAGACCGGCGGGCAGGCGTGGAATCTGCTGTCCGGCGGCATCGACCAGTATTACTCGCGGTCGGCCGCCGAGGAAGACTCCGGCTCGTCCGCCAAGCCCGAGGTGTACCGGCCGTCGGATACATACCTGACCGACGCGCTCGGCAGCACGGTCGCGCTCACCGACGACCAGGGCGCCGTGCAGTCGAGTTACACCTACGAACCGTTCGGCGCCACCACGGTCCGCGGCGACGACAACGGCAACCCGTTCCGCTTCACCGGCCGCGAGGACGATGAAACGGGCCTGTACTACTACCGCGCCCGCTACTACAGCCCGGCCGACGGGCGGTTCACCAGCGCCGATCCGCTGGGCATGGCGTCCGGTGACACCGACCTGTACACGTACGTGTTCGACGCCCCAACGGACCTCACCGACCCGATGGGCACCAAGCCGGACGACACCGAGCCGTGCACGCCGAACAGCCTCACCGACGGCACAAAGATCCTGATGGCCGACGGTACGCGCAAGCCGATCAAGGAGGTGCGGGCCGGCGACAAGGTCCGCACCGTCGATCCGGCGACGGGCCGCACGACGGCACGCCGTGTCGACACGGTGATCACCGGCGAGGGCACCAAGCGCCTGGTCACGATCACCGTCGCCACCAGGCACGGAACCCGTTCCCTGACCGCGACGGACAACCACCCGTTCTGGGTCACGGACCTCGGCGCCTGGGTCGATGCGGCGCGGCTGCGGCCCGGCATGTGGCTCCAGACGGCGTCGGGTGCCCGTGTCCAGGTCAGCGCAATCGACGTGCACACCGTGCGGCACGCCGAGGTCCGAAACCTCACGGTGGCCGGCACTCACACGTACTTCGCAGACGCCGGCGGCACCGACGTGCTCGTCCACAACCAGAACGAACTCCCGGAGGGCAGCCAGCCGCCCGATTACATCGGCCAGCATGAGAACGCGTACGACCTGTTCAACCGCGCGGGACGGATCCCCCGGATCGTTGAGGCGATCAGCACGGGCAGGTCGGCGTACGACAGCGCTGGGAACTTCACCTCGCAACTCCCCGACACCGCGACCCCGTTCCCGAAGATCACTGCGACGGTGAAGCAACTGGTCCGGATCGGTTGGGGCCTGCGTGCGGCAGTGAAGAAGTACAACTCACTGGCCGTCCAGGGGAAGCACGTGAACACGACGGGACGCGGCCGCCATGCGAAGGGCAATACGCCGACCGGGAACCAGCAGGAAGAGTGTGGCGAAACAGAGTAACGACGAGTGACGACATGATGTGCCGCCGATGAGAGAGCGTCCCGCCGAGCACCTCGACCAACCCTGCCGGATCAGCCGTGACTCAAGTGAACAAGTAGCCGATGAGCGAACGCCTCTGGCGCGTCGTCCAGGGATTCGTGAGATTAAGGATCGCCCGCCCGGTTCAACTCGTGCAGAGGTAGGAGGGGTGTTCCGCCAGGTTCCCCGCAGGGCCGTCCATGCTGCTGTCCGTAGTACACCGTCCGAGACGTAAGGTCGGACCCATGCTCGAGTCGCAACGCGAACGCGTGCCGCTCAACGACGGCGACGCGCTGGACACGGCACTGGCGTTTCTGTCCTTCGCCCGGTCGTGTGTGCTGAAGAAGGTCGACGGATTGGACGAGGAGCAGCTGCGGCGCCGCTTGGTCGTGTCCGACACGACGCTGCTGGGGCTGGTTCAGCACCTGACCGACGCCGAGCGGTACTGGTTCGGATACACGCTGGCCGGCGACCCGCGGTACGCCGATGTCGACTTTGACATGGTGGTCGCGCCGGACCGGTCTGCAGATCAGGTCATCGCCGACTACCGGACCGCGATCGCCGAGAGCGACGCGCACATCCGTGCGGCCGAGGGCCTCGACGTCCGCACCGCCCACCCGGTGGACGACGCGCCCCTCACGCTTCGCTGGGTGCTTGCCCACATGACGAGCGAAACCGTCAGGCACGCGGGGCACGCCGACATCCTGCGGGAACTCATCGATGGCGTGACCGGCCGCTGATCGTGAGGCGCGCCGATCAGTTGTATGCGAACCGCCCATCGCGACACTGACCGGCGTACCGAGCATCCGCTTCTGCCCCCGGGCATGCGCACCGGTTGGCATGACACGCTCAGCCGGAAGCCCCATGCTTCATTGAAGGGCGCATCAGCGGCAACGGGCGGATGGTGCGCCCTCGGGGACCGGTCGGCCTATCAACGTCCTGGCCTCCTGCGGCTCGATCTTGATTCCGTTCAGGTCGGCCCCGTCGACCTTGGCGCCGTACACGAGCGCCCCGGTCAGGTCGGCACTGATGTTCCGCCTCTGCCCAGTCTCGGTATCGCTGCTGGTCGAGCGCCAGACGCTGCAAAGTGCGCGTTACGCCCCGGTGAAGCGGGACGGCGGCTGGCCGAAGGCGCGGGTGAAGGCGGTGGTGAACGCGGCGGGTGAGGCGTAGCGGAGGCGGGCGGCGACCTCGGTGGCGGTGGCGGTGCGCAGGAGAGGGACCGCAGCGAGAAGGCGGGCGCGAGTGCGCCAAACGGCGGGGCTAAGGCCGGTTTCGCGGCGGAAACGGCGGGTGAAGGCGCGTTCGCTGGTGGACAGGTGGGCGGCCCATTCGGTGTTGGTCACCCCGGCGTCGGGGGCGGCGAGGTAGGCCCGGCAGAGGGCGGCAAGGTCGGCGGGGGCGGGAAGGGCGACGTGCAGTGGGAGAGGGGTGAGCGCGGCGATCTCGTGGAGGAGCAGGGCGGCGATGCTGCCCTCCCTGCCGGCCAGGCCGTACTCGGCGGGGAACGCGACGGCGGCGAGGAGGAGCTCGCGGAGCAGCGGAGTGACGTCCGCGACCGTACAGACGGCGGGCCACCATGGGACGGCGCCCGGCTCGATATAGAGGCTCCGGGTGATGCGGGTGGCCACGGCGACGTCGGCCCTCGTGATGGTGGTGAACGCGGGATTGGCCACGGCCGTCACCCGCCGGAACCTTTTGGCGGCGCTGCGCGGCCGCGGTGTCCTGCTCGTGCTGCTCGCGATCGGCGGGGCGGCCGGCGCGCTCCTGACGCGGTTCGTGCCATCCTGCCTGACCCGGTGGGCCTTCGTCGGGTATCTCGTGCTGACGATCGCAGACCTGCTGGTACGCCCCGGGTTCCTCCGCCCGCGCGCACCGGGCGAGGCCGTGCCGTGCGGCCCGCGGCCGATTCCCGCCGCCCTAGGCGCGCCGATCGGCGCGGTCGCGGCGTTCCTCGGGGTGGGCGGCAGCGTCATGACCGTCCCGATGCTCCGCCGCGCCGGGCACTCCATGCACGCGGCGACCGCGCTCGCCAACCCGCTCGCCCTCGTCATCGCGGTACCAGCTGCCCTCGTCTCCCTGCCTGCCGGCCCGGTCGCGGGCGCCCACCTCATCGGTTTCATCGACCCGATCGCGGCCGCATGCCTGCTCGCCGGTGCGATCCCGGTCATCGTCGCGCTGCGCCGCCGTCCCCCGCGTATACCCGACCACCTGTACGCCCGGTCCTACCTTGGCCTGCTCATCCTCGTGACGATCACGATGCTCGCGGCGGCGTGATGCTCTCGCCGGGGTCGAGACAGCCGACGGACCTCCGCTGGTCGTATGCGGCCATGTGGCCACCTCGGTCATTCGCGGGATGATGCGGCCTCCGGCTTCGTACCGTCATCGCATGGCGCCGGAGCGGATCCGCACCGTCGATCCAGCTGGGCAGTTCCGCGTTGATCGTGGCGAAGAGGTCGTACTCCCGGCCGACGAAGTCGAGCGTCATATTGCAGAACATCTCCTCGTCGTGGTCGGGCTCCTCCGCTGTTGCGGTGTTGGTGCCGACCGGCACATACACGACCCGCGCAAACTTCTGCTCGTCGGCAATGGAACAGGTGTCGTCGGCCCACTCGTGGTGCAAGAAGAAGCAGCGAGCCGTCCGCCGGCAGGGCGAGGCCGTCGACTCTGGGAAGCGCCGCACAGTCGAAGGAGGCGACGAACGGCAGCGGCCCGTACTCGGAGGACGGCCACCCCATGCCCACCGGCAGCCGGGGCAACCCGCCGCTTCGCCCGACCGGAACGCCGTTGGGGCGCCCACTTGTCCAGATCGCGAATCGCAGGAACTCGGCAAACTTACTGACCTCATCCCCCGGGATGCCCCGTTCGATCGCCGCGCGATGGAATTGCCGGTGATATTCCATGGCGGGCATGATGCCAGACCAAGGCAAATGGCGGGCCGTGGAACTCACCCCCGCCGGGAACGTCACGCGTTCCGTCCCGATCCCCATTAAGGATGGAACTCGGCCGGTGCACTCTCATGCCGCCGACCGGGCACCACGTTCCGTGACGAAGCGCGGTGGGGTCGGACGTGCGGTCGTGCCGAGCTGGCTGCGTCAGCCGGCCCGTCGGCGGTCTCGCCCAATCGACGTGGTCCTGCTCACCCACGGCGGCCGCACAATGCCATCCCCGTGCACTAACGAGAGGGCAGTTCGTCGAGGCACCCCGACGCATGGGCCGGGCTTTCGGGGAGGCTCCGGCGGACGTGCGAAACCCGTCCGCCGGGTGTCGATCGGCGGGCTGGGCGCCGCCACGGTCCGGCTCGGGCGGGTACACCTGCTGCCCGCCGTACTCCTGGCCGGTCGTGCCTGGTCGCCGCTGCACGCACCGCGCGACGGGAACCGCTCACCTAGAGTCAGGCGCATGTATTTCGTGTCCCGGTGGCGGGAGGAATCGCCGTTCAGTAAGCGGGTAGTCACCGTGCCCGACGCGACCGTGCTCGATTGGTTCCGCCGCGGCTGGGACGGCGACGACCCGGACGAATGGATCGACGGCGAGCTTGGCGGCCACGTCTACGGCCTAGACTCGATCTTCGAGGAGGCCCGGAAACGGAACCTGCCCCGGCCGGAGAGCGTTGACGAACTGCGTGAGCTGCTGAACGAGCACCTCTGGGTGGAGGGTGATGACGAGAGCACCTTCATCCGGCTCGGCGAGCACGCCCTGAGAGTGCGTACCGATGACGACGAGGTGGACCTCGCCTACTACTTCGTCGACGACGAGGCCGCCTCCGCCTCGCCCGACCGGCTCGCATTCCTGCTGCACGACACCTGGCCGCTGGCCGCCGGTGCCGTCGCACCCAACGCGGTTTTCAACCCGGGCGTACCGGTCCGTACCGTCCGGCTGGCCCCGCGCGGGCCCGGCTCCGTCTTCTCAGTCCGTCTGTGCTGGGAATCGCCCGATACCGATCGGAACCTGGACTTGGCCGGGGCCATGCGCTTCCCCGGTCTGACCCTGCCGAATCTCTGATCCAGTTGGACGCGCACATCGCGCAGGTCGCCCGGTACATCGACGGCTTCTTCGGGTTCGATCAGTGGTTCCTCTTCGACAGCCGGTGGGCGGCGGCCCACCTGGACCTAGCTCGTTCGCTGCTGCGCTACGCCGCCCACTGGGACCCATACGAGGCATAGCATCAATGGCGACATGTAGTCGGGAGGCCGCCTCGAACAAGTTGTCGGATGACGCACGGGCAAATGCGGTCGGGCTGACCGGCCGCTCCTCGATAGATGTACTCAAATGCCGCGGAGGGGTATACCTGGCTGTCGTTGGAAGATCGAGCGCCATGCGAGTTCACATACACTTCTGAGCGTGATCGAAATTGGCTCGAGGGCACGCAAACTGCCAGCGCCCCCGTCAGTAGTCTGGGAGTCGCTTGTGAAACCTCATCGGCAGGGAGCGCGGCCATGGCTAAACCTGCTCTCCGATGAAGTAGAGCCGAGCGTCTTGGATGCAGAAATGCCCAACCGGGTCGTATGGTCATCGCTTTGGCCAAGTAGACCCAACGACCAGGTGCACTTCGAGTTGACGGCCGTGGGCGGCGAGACCTCACTGAAGTTCACCCTGCTCACTCCTGATGAAGCTCCTGATCAGAGCAAGACCGGACACCTTCGGCGGCGACTCAACCACCTGCTCTTCGCCGACCTTCGGTTCTCTTACGGTCAGTGAAGTGCAGGGCCCGCACCGCGCCACACACCCCGGTGAGCGTTGCGGGCGCGTTCATGATGCGTGATGGACTTTGCTACTAATTTGTTGGGACCGAGGGGTGTCAGACGTGGCGGGAGGGCCGGTGGCGAGGCAGCAGACGAGTATCGGGCTCCGCTACTCTGCCGGTTCCGACGTCGGCCGGACTTCGACGGCCAACGTCGACTCGGCCTACGCGAGCCGCCGCCTTCTCGCCGTGGCCGACGGCACAGCCGGCTGGCGCACCGGGGAGGACTATGCCTGGCGCGGCCGCCGCGGCCCGTTCCAAGACTGCGCCCGTGTCAGCGCGACCGCCATCGACGCCCTGAGATCGTCGGACACCGACGTCCCTGACGCCGACCTGCTGTCGGCGCTCGAGAACGCCATCCAGCGTGCCGGCGAGGCGATATATCAGCTCGGGACTCCCCGGATGGGCACGACGCTGACCGCGATGCTCTGGTCGGGAAACGTTGTCGCCGTGGCGCATATCGGCGACTCCCGTGGCTACCTGTTGCGCGCCGGGAAACTCTTCCAGATCACCCATGACCACACAGTCGTGCAGTCGCTGGTCGACGAGAGGCGGGTCACCCCAGCCGAGGCGGCCGTGCACCCGAAACGCTGGCAGGTCGCCAATGCTTTGACGGGGCGTGGTGAGGTCGAACCGGACCTTTCGCTGCGCGAGGCTCTGCTCGGCGATCGCTATCTGCTGTGCTCGAAGGGCCTTTCGAGCGTGCTGCATGCCGAGACGCTCCACCATACGCTGACCACGATCACCGATCCCGACGAGGCGGTCCGCCGCCTCGTCGATCTGGCCCTGGAAGACGGCGGACCCGACAGCGTCACCTGCGTGCTGGCCGATGTCGTCGAGTTCGCGCATCCACCATTGCCCGACACGCCGATACTGGCCGGTTCGGTCCTCGACGTCGCCCGGTCGCCGCGCCCGCCGACGCCGACCCGGCGTTTGTCGCCCGAGTACTACGAGAGCCAGCCGGCCGGATGGGAGGCGGACTTCACACTCGACGGCTACGAGGTCTTCGAGTCACTCGGCAGCGGCGGCACTGCCACCGTCTACCGGGGCCGCAGGACCGCCCTCGGCCGGGATGTGGCGATCAAGGTAGTCGACCGTCGGATCGCCGACGCCCGCGACCTGAGGCGGTTCAGGCGCGAAGTCGACGCGACCGTACGGTTGTCCGAGCACCCCAACGTGGTGACGCTGTACGACGCCGACACGCTGCCCGACCACCGGCCGTACCTGGTGATGGAGCTGTGCCCCGGCGGGTCGCTGACCGACCGGCTGCGCCGGGATGGCCCGATGGACCCAGCGCAGGTCCGCGAGGTGGGCATCCAGGTCGCGGACGCGGTGGCCGCCGCGCACGACAACGGCGTGCTGCACCGTGACATAAAGCCGGCGAACCTGCTGGTGACCCGGTTCGGCCGGGTGGCGCTGGCCGACTTCGGCATCGCCGCGCTGCCGGTTCCGGGCCAGGACATGTCGGTGACCCTGGCCATGACACCCGTGTACGCCGCCCCCGAGGTCTTCGACGGCTCCGATCCCAGCCCGGCAGGTGACATCTACTCGCTCGGCGCGACGCTGTACGCGCTGCTGGCGGGCCGGGCGCCGCGTTCCCCCGACCGAGACCTGAGCTCGGCCGCGCTCATCGCCCATCTGCTGCGCATACGGAACTCGCCGATTCCCGCGATCCCCGGGGTGCCCACGGTGCTCATGGCTGTGCTCAGCACGGCGCTAGAGGACAGCCCGGCCGCGCGTCACCGCACGGTGGCCGATTTCCGCGACGCGTTGACGGCCACCCACCTGTGACCCGGCCCCGCACGAGCTGCTTCTTCGCAGGGCCGCGGGCTGATCAGGCTCAGCCAGGCGCGGAGCGCCCCGCCGGTCTCCGTGATCGGCGGTCAAGCTGATGCGCGCCCGCAAATGCCTTGAGCTTGCGGTCGAAGACGTCGGTGACGTCGATGGAGCCGTCGACGCCCAGCGTCGCCAGAGATCCAGATCTTGCAGACCGTCCATGCCTCCGGCACCCCGATGAGCCGCCGTCGTCAGGCTCGCGGCGGCCCTGCCGCAGCCCCGGCTGTGCGCCGCGGCCGTTACGTGCCACCCCGACATGCCGGCCGCCCGACGCTGCGAACGCGCCCGCATCCGCGGCGAGCGCCAACAACGCTGGGGCAGGCTCTGACGCAAGGCAGCATGATCAAACCCGGCCGACGTTCGTGCTCAGCGCACGAGCTGTCCGCTCCGAGCCTTCGGCCTCATGAGGTGAGCAGGGCCAGCTCCGCGTTCAAGAGGTCGGTCAGGTAGTCATGGCGGCCGTCGGTGCGTCGGATGCCCCGGCTCGGGCCCTCGGCGATCATCAAGACGTAGAGGTGAAGCCGGTAGAGCGACAGCCGGATCCGGGCGGCCGCGTCGAACGGCTCTGGGCGGTAACCGCGCAGGAACGGGTGCTCCGGCTCGTCCTCGATCCGCCGGAACAGCGCCGGTGACACCAGATCCAGCAGTGGATCCCCATAAAGGTAGCGCTCACCGTCGACCAGGCCGGCGAGCCCGCCCGACAGGGACACCAGCACGTTGCCATCCCACAGGTCGAAGTGCAGCAGGGCCGGACGGGTCACCGTGGCCAGCACATCGTGATGCCGCTCGACCACCCCGTCCAGCGGTGGCAGCGGCACGTTCCACTCAGCGGCGTCCGCCCGCAGCCCCGCGACGATGGCGGCGAAGGCGGTCGGCCAGTCCCGCCCGGACGGCCGGTCACCGGTGTAGCCGAAGTACGGCCCGGAGATCTCATGCACGGCGGCGACCGCCGCGCCCAACTCGATGCGGGCACGCGGCGCGTCCTCGTCGGTGAGCGGGCGGCCCGGCACCAGCGTCGTAATGATCCAGTCGTCGCAGACGGCCAGAACCGACGGCACCGGCACGCCTGGTGCGTGGTCGCGCACCAGGCGGAAGTACTCCGCCTCGGCGGGGATCAACCCTTTCTCGTACGCGAGCACGTGAGCCGTCGGCGGTGGCCCCACCTTGACCACGACCTCCCGGCCGTCCGCGAGTGCCGCCCGCCAGACGGCAGCGAAGGTGCCGCCGCTCAGCTCGGCAGCATCGACGATGCTGACTGTGCCGAGGCCGTCGGCCAGCACCGACTCGACGTCGGCTCGCGACAACGGGGTTGGGTCGGACTGCGCACCCGCCGAGACTAGATGCTTGGGTTCGAGACCCCAACCCGGTGACCGACATCCCCGAGAACTTCAACTTACGCAGCACTTTGTCCAGCGCGCCGATTCGCCGAACGACATCAAACGCCGGCTCCAGACGGCCGGCAGACCCCGCAGGGCGCATCCGCACCGGGACAAGCCTCCGGATCGCTGGAGATCATTGCCTGATGGACATGCATCCGGGAAAATGCGGACGGCTGGTCCATGCGGATGAAAGCGAGGGATGCCTCGTGAGCGTCGGTGAGGGAGCGACGACCGTGGGCATGGCAATTCGACGCGCCCGGCTCGAGCAGGGGTTGTCGCTGCGTCGGCTGGCTCAGGAACTGCACATCGGAGCGAGCACGCTGTCCGATTACGAACAGGACCGCCGTCTTCCCTCAGAAGACCTGCTCACCGCGTGCGAGAAGAGATTAGACCTCCCCGCCGGGGAACTGATCGCGCTGCGCCGGACCGCCCTCGTGGCACGAGCCGCCGATCTCATACCCCTCGTGTCCCCAGCGGACTCCGTTGACGGCCTGCCGTCAGACTCGCCCTCCGGTTCGCCGACCGACGTCGCCACCGCGCCCGAGACCGCTGCTCCCACGCCACCCGGCGCTCAGCTCGATCGCAAGGAAGTCCCCGCTCCAGGCACCGCACGCTCCTCCCGCCTGCGCCGTTGGTCGAGTTCGCTCGCCACGGCCGCCGCGGGGGCGATCATCGCGCTGGCGATCCAGGACATCCCGCCGCTGCTCCATCATTCCGGCGCGTCACCGCACAAGAGCACGGGCCGCCCGAGCCCATCCCTTGTGCCACACGCCCTGCCGACGGACGACGGCGATCCGCGTAACAGCGGTTGCGACGCCGATGCCGTCACACTGAGCGTCGCCGACCTCAACATCTACCGTCCGGGACGGATCGTCATCGGTCAGACCGTCGCCCACTACTCTCCATCGTGCAAGACGATCTGGCCCCGCTTCGAGCCCACCGCCGCGCTGAACCGTATCGCCCCGCATGCGCATGTCACGCTCATCGGGCTACGCCCGATCGACCACCGCCGCGTTACCTACGACGCCGATTACGAGGGCGTCTTCGCGTGGGGCAACATGCTCCTGACCACGACCGGATGCGTTACCGCGACCGTCACCCTCACCGGTCCCGGCCTGCACACGCCGGTCACCTCCAGCACCCCCTGCATGACCGGACCGACGCACCCCTAGATGCGGGCAGGTCGAACTCCTCAAGACCTGCCAGTGGCGGCGGGCGGGTGGCTCTCGCAACAAGGCCGTCCGGCGTAGGGCGATCAGATCCCCGGCGGGGGCTTCATCTCTTTCTCGCAAGCGGTGGGCAACTCCGGTGAGAGAAGTCGAGCCGGCCATGCCGCATCGCCGTACCAAGGGTGTTCACTCCGTCATCGTGCCCATCCGGATTCCCCTGCTCCGATCCGGATAAACGGACTGCCCGCAGCCGCCGGGATCCCTGGGCGCCGCGGCAGTGATCGACTGTGGTCTCGGCAGAGGGGCTGAAACCGTTCGGAAAGTGTCCGAGCAATGTTCGCTCGCTCCGTGAACGCCCGCTGGTCAGCGTCGTTTGTGTGCGGTGAACGATCGGGGATCGTGCATGCCTCTGTCGAACGAGCGGCGCCGGCGATGAGATCAATGCCAATGCGCCGATTCCGCCGGCGCGCCGACATCACGGGAGACCGGATGTGTATCACTCTCAAGAAGGCATGTGGCGCGGTCGCCACGTTCGCGGCCGTCGCCGCGTCCGCCGCGGCCACCGCCCCGAACGCCCAAGCGGCACCGGCGAGGCCGACCTGTGTCATCAACCCGTCCACCGGCTACTGCTCCTCCCCCTCCTGTTCGGGGACGGGCTGCGGCCACACCGATCCCTACAGCACGGGGTGCTCGGTGGGCTCCTACCGGGTCTTCCCCCGTGACGCCAACGGGCTGGAACTCTGGTGGTCACCGACGTGCAAGACGAACTGGGTGGTGGTCGTCAGTCGGCTGTCCGAGAGCTTCTACGTCGAGCGAGGATCCGATCACGCCAAGGCCTCATGGGCGGCCACGGGCGGTGGGTGGACCGACCAGCTCTACGCCCCGGGGGCGGCGCGAGGGTGCACCTCGATCTGGGATGGGCGCTCGACGTGGAGTACGCCCGAGTGCACGCCGTGGACGTCGTGACGCGGGAGCCGTCCCCCATCGGAAGGAAAAACCCATGAGAAAGTCGTCAGGCATTCGCCTCGCCCGGAACATCAAGGCGGCCCGTGTCGCCGCCGTCCTCGTACTGGCCACGGCGGCCGTGTCGGCCACAGTGTTGACGGCCTCGCCGTCCTACGCGGCGGGAGGGTGCGTCAACAAATCACAGAACGGATGGACCATCCGCCTGTGCGCCAACAAGGACTTCGTCGCCGCCACCTCCGACTTCTACGTCCTCAAGAAGGGAACGACAGGAGGCGGCTGCTCCGTCGAGGGCAACTACTACCTCAATGGCGATTTCGCTGACTACAACAGCTGGTCCTGCTCATCCATCGGCACCAACCAACAAGAGATCATCGGTACCGAGACGGCCATCGGCGGCGCCACCATAAAGACGTGCGTGGACGTAAAGGAGGACGTGGTTCCGTTCCGGACGTTCTTCAGCCAGTGCCAGACGTTCACGGACGTCTGAGAAACGTCGATCCTCGCGACACGTGGGGTCAGGGGTCGGTGAACGCAGAGATGGGAGCGCATTGACCCGGCCTCGTGGGGTGCCGGTCCCCCGGCACCCCACGAGGTCACGTGCTTACGCGCGCCTCGGCATGCATCTGCCGCGCCTCGTCGATTTACTTGTCGGTGAGCCCCCGCAGCCCGGCGAGTTCCGCCGCACGGCGCGGATGACCGACGACCGGTAGTTCCAGCGTCTTCCGGAGCTCGGCCAGTCCCCGCTCGTACTCGGACCTGGACCTGGCCGCCATGTGCCCCGGGCCACGGGGCCGCTGAGCACTCTCCACTCAGCCGGCGTTGAACGCCTCCTCGACGGTCAGCGTGTCCTCGTACAGGTGCATGCGGACGATCCGGTTGTCCTCGACCATCAGGTGCATGGCCGCCGGTGTGGTGAACTCCTTCCCACTGGCCACGACGGTGTGCGTGAAGACCGCCAGCAGCACCACGTCACCACCGTCGACGATGACGCGCTCCAGCACGACCTTGCTCCTGCCGGGCGCGAAGTGCGGCCACATCGTGGTGAAGTACGGCGCGACCTCCTCCCGGCGGGTACGGCGCCCGGTCCAGGGCAGCGCGTCACTGCCGGGGACGTGCCAGTCGATCTCCTCGGCGAACAGTTCCTGGATGCCGTCGGGGTCCTGCCTGCCGAGGCGCTCCACGAACTTCTCGGCCACGGTCCGCGAGGTCTGAGTATCTGTTGCCATCGTCCTTGTCCTTGTCCTTTGTCTTTTCGTTCGCATGAGGTGTGCCGGTCGGGCCTCAGCCCTGGAACAGCGGCGCGACGTCGGCGAAGCCGCGGTAGGGGTCGAACCGGGCGCACTGGTTGGTCATGTCGACCACCACTCGGCCCGTCCAGTCCCCGAGCCGCCGCCCGACCGCGGGGACCGCGCGACGGCTGCCGCATCGCCCGCCCGGTAGTGGACCACGCTCTTCAAGACTCACTCCTTGTTGTGTCGAAACCGTTGCCCTGACGACGGTCGCAAGTACGCGGCTCAGACGCCCTGGAGCGTCGAATGCGTCCCGCGTCGCCGATTTGGCGCCTAGAGCTGTGTGGCGCCGCCGTCGACGAACAGTTCCGCGCCGGTGGTGAAAGTGCTCTGGTCGCCGGCCAGGTAGAGGGCGGTGGTGGCGACCTCGTCGGGATGGCCGGCGCGGCCGAGCGGGGTCGGTGGGGCGGGCTCGGCCGCGGTGGGCCGATCGCCGCGCGGGAAAGCGGCGCGGAGCTCGTCCCCGCCTGGGGTCTCGACAGGGCCGGGGGTAAGGGTGTTGACGCGGATTCCTCGGCCGGCCAGTTCGGCGGCCCAGGTGCGGGCGAGGCTGCGGATCGCGGCCTTGGTGGCGGCGTAGATGCCCAGGCCCGGGACGGCCCGCAGGGCCGCGCTGGAGGAAAGCAGCATCACCGAGGCGCCGGCCGTCAGCAGCGGCAGCGCCTTTTGGACAGTGAAGACCGTGCCCTTGAGATTGATCGAGGTAGTGCGGTCGTACTCCTCCTCGGTGATCGTGCCGAGCGGGCCGTAGTCCCCGACACCGGCGTTGGCCACCACAATGTCCAGGCGGCCGCTGCGGTTCGCGATCTCGGCGAAGAGCCGGTCGAGGTCGCCGAGGTCCGAGGCATCGCCCTGGATGGCGATGCCGCGGGCGCCGACCTGCGCGACGGCGGCGTCCAGCGCGGCCTTGCGGCGCCCGGTCAGGTAGACGGTCGCGCCCTCGGCGGCGAAACGACGGGCGATCGCCAGGCCGATGCCGCTGGAGGCGCCGGTGACGAGGGCGGTCTTGTCGTCCAGCTGTCCCATGAGACTCTCCAATTCCTTGATGTAACCATTTTGGTTACATCGATGAGCGCGGGATGCGATCCCCCTCGATCAGGGGAAGTCGACGATCCGAGGTCAGGCGGCTTTCAAGATGTCCCGCAGCACGTCCTCCAGCGTGGTCTTGGCCAGCTCCCTGCGCAGGGCGGCCTCCACATCGTCGTACACGGCGGTCATTGCCGGCCCGATGCCGTGGCCCACGACGCACTCGGGGTCCGGTGTCGCGCGATGCAGGGCGAAGACCGGTCCCGGTTCGATCGCCTGGTAGACGTCGAGCAGGGTGATCGCCGCCAGGTCCCGCGCGAGCATCCAGCCCGCCCCCGCCCCCCGCCGTGAATCGGCCAGACCGGCTTTGCTCAGCTTGGCCAGCAGGCGGCGGATCACCACCGGGTTGGTGTTGACGCTCGTCGCGATCTGCTCGGAGGTGGCGACCTCGTGGCCACGCCGCTGATACAGCCCGATCCATGTCAGGGCGTGCGCCGCGATGGTCAGTCTGCTGTTGGCGCTCACGTCGGACTCCACCTCCCTCGCTCCTCGAGTCCAGTCGTAACAATAGTTGTTACAACTACATGCGGCAAATCCCGCGGGGCCGGCCGGACCGGCCTCGCCAGCCCGCCTGGCGCGTGTACCTGGCCTTCTTCACCCACGGCGGGACGGACTCCCGGCTCGCATTCCTGCCCCATGCCGTCGAGCACGCCGCTGCGGGCGCCGCCCGCAGCGGCGGCGAGATGCCGGCCGCCGCCTTCCCGGCCCCTGACGCCAGGCCGCCAGCACCTTCACCCCCACACCACAGGAGTGACGCTGGAGCCCGGCGAGTACAAGATCACGAATGTGATGACGTCGTCGGCGCCCCGAGCGGACACTCGGACGACCTCGAGGACATCCCGCGCATCTACAAACCGCCACCCGATCGCGAGATAGATGCGCCTGTGTACCTGTTGGCGACGCAGTAACTTAGGTTAGCCTAACCTTATGCACTTTGGGTGGTCGGTGGCGTTTCCGAACCTGTTGATCGGGTTGCGTGAGGGCCTGGAGGCCGGTCTTGTCGTCTCGATCCTGGTGGCGGCGGTGCGGCGGCTCGCCCCGGAACGGTCCCTCGCGGCCGTGTGGACCGGGGTGGCCGGTGCCGTCGCGGTCAGTCTCAGCTTCGGCGCGATCCTGACGTTCACTGAGGCGTCGATGTCATCCAAGGCACAGGAGGCGTTCGCGGGCGGGCTCAGCGTGGCCGCGGTCACGCTGGTCACGTTCATGGTGTTCTGGATGCGCCGGACCGCCCGTTCGCTCAGCGGGGACCTGAAGGCCAAGGTCGGCTCGGCGCTCGCGCTAAGCGGTACCGCGCTGGTGGTCACGGTGTTCGTCGCGGTGGCTCGCGAGGGCCTGGAGACTGCGCTGTTCATCTGGACGAACACCCAGACGGCCGGATCGGATCTGGCGCCGCTGGCCGGTGCGGCAGCCGGCCTGCTGATCGCGACCGTGCTGTGCGCGGGCATGTACCGCCGGGTCCTGAAGATCAATTTGAGCCGGTTCTTCACCGTCACCGGGGTGATGCTCGTCGTCATCGCGGCCGGCGTGCTCGCCTACGGTCTAAAGGACCTGCAGGACGCCGGGGTCGTGACCAGCGCGACGGCGTTCGACGTGAGCGGCCGGGCACCGTCCGGCACCTGGTGGGTGCAGATCGTTCAGGGGGTGTTGAACCTCACGCCGCAGATGACATGGCTCCAGGTGATCGCTTATGTGGCCTACCTCGCCACCGTCATGGCGTTGTTCCTGCGGCGAACTCGCCCGGCAACGCCGCCCACCACGGCCGCCGCGACGGTGACGGCCCAGGCCCCGACCCCCGCGTCAGAGACCGGCGCACGCACGTCCTCGGACCCCGCCGCAGTGGCCGCGCCCGGCACTGTCGAGGCCTCTGTTGAGGCGGGAATCGGTGCGCCGATGAGAAGACGGCCGAGGCGTCATGCGGTCGCGGTGGGCGGCGTGATCGTGCTCGTGCCCGCGTTGGTCGCCGGGGTGATCGTTGCGACCAGATACAACTCCGCAGCCAGGTCCGGGCAGAAGATCAGCTTGTCGGAGAAGAACTGCACCAGCCAATGGGACGCGCCGAAGGCCGGCCGCTCCACCTTCGTCATCTCGAATCAGAGCGGGCGTGCCGTCGACATCGAGCTGATCTCGGCCGGCACGACGGCGATCACCGCAGAGATCGAGGTGCTCGGTCCGGGCACGACACGGGATTTGTCGGCGGATCTGGCCGCCGGCCGGTACGCCTGGCGGTGCGCCTTCGACGGCATGCCCGCCCGCTTGTCACCGGCCGCTCTCGTCACCGGTCACGGTACGAGCGGGCAGGTCCGGCTTCCGGTGACGCAGGCGGACATGAAAGCCCCCCTTTCGCAGTACGCCTCGTTCGTCGCCGGCCAGCTCAGCTTGTTGAAGCGTCAGGTCGCAGCATTGCGGGCCGACCTCGCTGGTGGGGATCTGGGCGCGGCCCGCGCCGATTGGCTGACCGCGCACCTGACCTGGCACCGGATCGGCGCCGCCTACGACGCCTTCGGTGACGCCGGCAAGGCCGTCGACGGGCTGGCACAGGGCTTGGCGGGCGGCGTGCACGATCGAGGCTTCACGGGCTTCCACAAGATCGAATACGACCTGTGGCACGGAGTCCCGGCCAGCCAGATGACCGCCGAAGCGACGGCACTGTCCACAGCCATCGACGAACTCGACGCGAAACTGCCCACCTTCACCTTCGACGCCAAGAACGTCTCCACCCGCGCTCACGAGATCCTGGAGGACACGCTGCGGTTCCAGCTCACCGGCCAAGACGACTACGGCAGCGGCACCAGCATGGCCTCCGCCCTGGCCGACCTGGAGGGCGAACGCGCCCTGCTGAACATCCTCGCCCCCCTGATCAACGCCCGTTCCCCACATCTGGTCGCCTCCGCCACCGCCGACTTCGACACCCTCGAACAGACCATCAACGCCACCCGGCACGACGGCCAGTGGACCGCGATCAAAAACCTTGCCCTCACCCAACGCCAGGCCGTGAACGCCGCGATCGGCCAAACCCTGGAGACGCTGGCGCCCGTGCCGGACCTGCTGGAGATCCAGAAATGAACCCAGACCGCCGCAAATTCCTCAAAGGCGCCGGAGCCGGCGTCCTGGGCGGCGCGATCGCCGGCGCGACCACCGCCGGTGCCATCGCCACCTCGGCCGAGGCCGGCACCGGGATCGGCCAGGAGCCGGCGCCGCGCGTGCGGTTCCACGGCCCCCATCAGGCCGGCATCCTGACCCCAACGCCCTCCAGCGCGGCGTTCGCGGTCTTCGACATCGTCGGTCACAGCAAGACCGGCCTCATCGAACTGATGCGGGCCCTCACCGACCAGGCACGGTTCCTCACCACCGGCGGCACACCCCCTGACCTGGGGCCGGCCTCCCCACCCGCCGACTCCGGCATGATCGGCCCCACCATCAACCCCAACGCCCTGACCATCACCGTCGGCGTGGGCGCATCGTTGTTCGACGGCCGATTCGGCCTGACCGGCAAGAAGCCCAAACGGCTCAAGCCGATGACCACGTTCCCCAACGACAACCTCAACCCGGCCGAATGCCACGGCGACCTGCTGCTGCAGATCTGCTCGGCCAGCACCGACACCACCTTCCACGCCCTGCGCACGATCGCCAAGCACACCCGGGGTGCGATGCAGCTGCGCTACCGCATCGACGGATTCACCGCCCCGCCCCGCCCGTCGGGAACGCCCCGCAACCTGCTCGGTTTCAAAGACGGGATCGCCAACCCACCCGTCCATGAGGCCGCCACCGCACGCCGACTGCTGTGGGCAGCCCCCGACGAACCCGCCTGGGCCGCCGGTGGCACCTACCACGTCATGCGGATCATCCGCATGTTCATCGAGTTCTGGGACCGGGTCTCCCTCACCGAACAAGAGAACATGTTCGGCCGCCGCCGCGACACCGGCGCCCCACTCGACGGCAGCGCCGAAACCGACATCCCCGCGTACGCCAAAGACCCCAAAGGCGCCGTCATCCCGCTCGACTCCCATATCCGCCGCGCCAACCCAAGGACCCCACAGACCGACGACAGCCGGATCCTGCGCCGCGGCTACAACTACGACCGTGGCATCGACACCAACGGCAACCTCGACGCCGGCCTGGTCTTCAACTGCTTCCAGCAGGACCCCATGCGCCAGTTCGAGGCGAACCAGCGGCGACTCGTCGACGAGCCCCTCGTCGACTACATCAGCCCCACCGGCGGCGGCTACTTCTTCGCCCTCCCCGGCATCCACGACACCACCGACTGGTACGCACGCGCCCTGCTGACCGGAAGATGATCAGCTCCCTGGAAGGGATTGCAGCGCCGGTATGGGCCGGTCGACCGGGTGACACCGATCATCGCCGCTGCCGCCGGCGGCTGCCTCGTGGAAGGGCGGCATCGTCCGGCTGCGCTCGGCCGGGAACACGGTGCCGGATCCCGCTGAGGCGCGGCCCGCACGGCGGAGGCCATGGACCGAAGATCCATCGGTGATCAGCGCGCATCGCGCCGCCGCTCCCCTGCTCGGCCGGGTGCGGTTCGCAGCAGGCGCGCCCGGTCGAAGCGTTCGGACTCTTCGAGCGCCAGGTCGATGGCGGCGATCGCGGCGGTCAGGCGGGGTGTCCAGTGCCGTTCGAGGGCCCGGATCCGCTGACGCGTGGCGGTGATCTCACTGGCCAGAATGCGCTCGGCCTCTTGGGCCGCCGCGTGCCGGACAGCGGCCTGAAGGGCGGTGCGGCAGGCGTTCCGGGCTTCGATGAGCGCGGCCGAGCAGGGCAGCGCGTCCGGGCGCGCGGGAAGATCGCAGGCCGCCTGCTCCGGGTAGCGGCTGCCCATCGCCTGTCTCCAGGAGATCGTGACGTCCGCTGGTCCCGGTGCCGGGGAGAGGGAGCGTCTGCCGCCGGCCAGGGCCGCTCGCAGCAGCCAGGTGTCGGCCCGTCGGCA
Organism: Actinoallomurus sp. NPDC050550; assembly: GCF_040655075.1. Lineage (NCBI taxonomy): Bacteria > Bacillati > Actinomycetota > Actinomycetes > Streptosporangiales > Thermomonosporaceae > Actinoallomurus > Actinoallomurus sp. NPDC050550. The sequence continues at coordinate 176,941 of NZ_JBFAJC010000014.1, forward strand.
CGCCACGGTCCATTCCGTCTTCGCGTACTCGGCCTGTCCCGCGATTCGCTCGTACTCTCGGAGAAGGATACGGAGCTTACGTTGGAGCAGGTCGTGCCCGCGTTCGGCGGTGGCGAGGCGCCGGCGTAGCCACAGCCGTCCGGCGCGGCCTGGAGGGACGCGGGACAGTGAGGTCACGTGGCCTCCCGGTGATGTGCGTCGAGTTCCTCCGCCGCGATCATGGTGAGTTCGCGGCGCGGCAGCACGGCCAGTGCCTGCCACACGCGGTCGAAGGTCTCGGCCAGCTCGCGTCTGTCGTCCGTGCGCTGTGCCACGACGCGTTGGAGGAACGCGCGTTCGAAGTCGAGGTACCGCGGGTCGGTGCCGCTGAGCGCGGCCTCTCCGATCAGTTCGGCGAGCTCGCGGGCCTGCCGGGCGCGGGCGAGGGCGGCGACGCACTGTGCGGCGAGGTCGAGGTGCGCCGGTGTGACGCCGGCACGCATCATCCGCGACAGCGATGACAGGGCGTCGACCGGTGGGCTCACCTCCACGTCCGGGGTGAGGACGATCTGCCCTTCGGTGATGTAGCCGGTGAGGTCGGGGACCGGGTGGGTGATGTCGCCGGCGGGCATGGTCAGGACGGGGAGCACGGTCACCGAGCCTGGCAGGTCGTGGATGCGCCCACAGCGCTCGTAGAGGGAGGCCAGGTCGCTGTAGAGATAGCCGGGGTACGCGCGCCGGGCGGGAATCTCGCCGCGCGCCACCGAGACCTCGCGCAGCGCCTCGCAGTAACTCGTCATGTCGGCCATGACGACCAGGACGTGCCGCCCGCCGGTGAAGGCCAGGTTCTCGGCGATCGTCAGGGCCAGACGCGGGGTGAGCACGCGTTCGATGACCGGATCGTCGGCCAGGTTCAGCAGCAGGGCGAGCTCTCCCGCAGCCGAGCGCTCCTCAAGGGTGTCGCGTACGGTCGCGGCGTCGGCATGGGTGAGGCCCATGGCGGCGAACACGACGCTGAACGGCTCGCCGCCGGCGTTCGCCTGCGCGCCGATCTGCGCGGCCAGCTCCAGGTGCGGGAGCCCCGCGGAGGAGAAGATGGCGATTTTCTGGCCCCGCACGAGAGTCGTCAACGCGTCGATCGCGGACACGCCCGTGAGCACGGATTCGGCCGGAGGCAGACGGCGGGTCGGATTCATCGGCGTGCCGGCGACAGGCGCGGTGACGGAACCGAACACCGGCGGACCGCCGTCGCGTGGCTCACCCCGCCCATTGCAGACCCGGCCGAGCCACCCGTCACCGACCGGGATCCGCAGCGGGCTTCCGGTGAACGCCACGCGTGTGCCCCCGGTCGTCATCGACGCGGTTCCCTCCAGCACCTGGACCACCGCGATGTCCTCATCGACCTCCAGTACCAGGCCGTGGCGTTCCTCGCCCGAGTGCAGCCGGATCCGGGCGAACTCGTCCCATCCGACGCCGGAGGTCCGGCGCACGACGATGAGCGGACCGCGCAACTCCGCGATGTCGGTGTACTCGAGTTCAAGCCGCACCGGGCACCACCTCTGCCCGGGCCCGTACGGTCTCAAGGTCGGCCGCGTCCTCCTTGGCACGCAGGATCGGGGAGAAGTCGCATTCCTCGATCCGTTCGGCCGAGGTCCCGCGGGCGACCGAGTCCTCGCAGCGGCCTATGACGTCCAGGACGGTGTCCGTGAGCGCGATGGTCCGCTCCGCGTCGCAGAAGGCATCGATGAGGCTGAGCGCGCTCTGCTGCAGGACGCCTTCTCGCAAGAGCCTCCCGGCCAGGAGCGCCACCCGCTCGCGGGCCGGCAGGGCGGCCGCGCCGACGAGCTCGGCCAGCATCGCCAGCCGATCGGCCTCCGCCAGCAGCGACGCGACCTTCGCACGCCGTTCACCCCAGCCCGGCCGCCCGTTGCGGGCGTACCAATCGGCGATCGCCCCCGCGTCACGAGCGAACGACGCGCTCCAGGAGACCGCCGGATAGTGACGGGCGTACGCCAGGTCGCGGTCCAGACTCCACAGACATCGCACGAACCGCTGTGTGTGGGCGGTGACCGGCTCGGTCATGTCACCACCCGGTGGGGACACCGCTCCGATGACCGTCACCGAGCCGGTACGGCCGGCGAGCGTGGTGACTCGTCCGGCCCGCTCATAGAAGGCGGCCAGAGCGGAGGCCAGGTCCGCGGGATACCCCTCCTCCGCGGGCATCGCCCCACTACGGGAGGCGAACTCGCGCCGTGCCTCGGCCCAGCGGGAGGTGGAATCGGCGATGACGACGGCGTCGTAGCCCATGGCGCGGAAGTGCTCGGCCACGGTCACGCCCGTGTAGATGCTCGCCTCGCGCGCCATCATCGGCATGTTGGAGGTGTTGGCGATCACCACGGTCCGGTCGGCGAGCCGTCCGCCGGTCCGCGGGTCGGCCAGTTCCGCCAGGTCCGCGATGACCTCGGCCATCTCGTTCCCGCGCTCGCCGCAGCCGACGTACACCACGACGTCGGCGTCGCACCACTTGGCGATCTGCTGGAGCAGTACGGTCTTACCGGTGCCGAACCCGCCGGGCACCGCCACCGTGCCGCCCCGGGAGACCGGCAGCAGCAGGTCGACGACCCGCTGCCCGGTGACCAGCGGCACGACCTCCTCCAGACGTTCCCGGTACGGCATGGGGCGCCGGACGGGCCACCGGTACGTCAGCGTGACATCGCACCCGTCAATGCGCGCGACGGGCTCGCGGGAGCCGACCGATCCGGCCGGGCGGATCTCGCCGATCCGGCCCGCCGAAGGCGCGAGCAGCAGATAGGACAGCGCACCGGCCGTATCCACCACCCCCAGCGGCGCCTCCGCGGTCACCTCGTCACCGGCCGCGACAAGCGGAGTGAAACGCCACTCCTGGGCATCCGGCGGCGTACGCGCACTGGTCAGCCAGACATCGGCAGCGGTCAGCGGACGCAAGAGGCCGTCGAACACCCCTCCCAGCAGGTGCGGGCCGAGGGCAGCCGACAGCGGCTCGCCGTACCCCACCGCCGGGTCACCGGGACACAGTCCGCCGGTGTACTCATACGCCTGAACGGTCGCCCGGTCCCCTTGGATCTCGACGACCTCCCCCGGTACGCGGGCGGATCCGAGCCCGACCAGCTCGAACATCGCCAGATCGGGCAAGCCGGCCACCTCGACGAGCGGGCCACTGACGCGCGTCAGGACGCCCATGGCCATTCCATCCCCGCGCCCAGTGCCTGGATCGCGTGATCAGCCAAGGCGGGCGGTGAACAGTCGACGAGAGTGCCCTCGCCGCGAGCGACGAATCCCCCGTCGGGGTGCTCGGTGATCTGCGCGCCGGGGCCGGCGAGGTCACGGGCCAGTGTTCGCAGGCGGTCGACGAGCATCGGGTCGTCCCGCAGCAGAGCGGACACCGCCGCTCGCACCTGCTCACGCAGCCGTTCGCATGCCTCCCGCCGGACGCGGAGCACGATCTCTCTGGCCTGCCGCCGCGCCTGAAGCAGATCTGCAGCGGCGAGCGTCGCGCCCTCGGCCGACCCCTCGGCCCGCGCCTGCGCCAGCAGCGCGTCCGCATCCGCACGGGCCCGGTTGATCGTGACGGCTGCGGCGGCCGCGGCCTCCGCACGGACGCGCTCCGCGTCCTGTCTCGCCTTCTCCAGCAGGTACCGGCAGACGGGAGCGATGCCGGCCACGGCGTCCTGCCCGGGCGGGCGCAGCACGCCGTGCTCGCCTGCGGCCGTCTTCTCGCTCACGGCGGCATCACCACTCTGAGCGGCCAAGACGAGGTCTCCTCTCGCAGGAACCGCGCGGCGCGCTCGGTCAGAACGACCACGGCCACGTCGTCGTCGAGTGACCGCCAGGCGGCGCGAACGGCCTCGGAACCATCGGCCGGCAGCACCAGCGCTCCGGCCAGCCCGAAACCGACCACCCGCGGCTCCTCCCCGATGACCGCCACCTTGGCCATCTCACGCCTTCCCCAGCAGAAGGATCGCGACGACCAGACCGTAGATGGCGATGCCCTCGGCCAGGCCTACGATCACGAGCGCCCGGCCGAACAGCTCCGGGCGCTCGCTCATCGCCGCGATCGCCGCCGAACCGGTGTACGCGACCGCGATCCCGGCGGCCACGCACGATGCGGCGACCGCGATCGCCGCGCCCAGCAACGCCGCCCAGTTCCCGGCCGAGGCCGCCGGCCGCGACGCGGCCGACGCCGGCTCGGCGGCGAGCGCGACCGCCATGACGGCGAGAGCGGCCACGGCCACGATGACGTCCGCGGCGACCAGCAGGCGCAACGCCCGCCTGCCCCGCCGGCGCAGAAGACAGGTGCCGACGCCTCCACCGGCGATCACCGGGAGGACGATGAGCCAGGCGGACATGAGGTGACCTCCTCGGTGGCGATCGGAATGTGCCAGGGCCGGAACGGCCGTCCCTGAAGCTGGAACACCTTGGAGAACAGCTCGTAGTACTCCAACCGGAGAGCCTGGACGGCCACCACGACGCCCTCGAGCACGAAGGCGACCAGATTCCCCACCACGAACACCGCGACGGCGGCGATCGCGCCGGCGCCCGGCAGATGCCACAGGGCGCGGGCCGCGTTCCAGACGATCAGACCGATCGCCGCGTGCGCGAGGCCGAAGGCCGCCAGCCGGGTGAAGGACGCCACGTTCGAGCCCAGCCCCAGAACGGTGTCGAACAACTCCATCAGCGCCTCGAAGACGCCGCTCTCACTGACGAAGCCGGCGAACATCAGCGCGATCCCGGCCGACGCGATCACGGCACCGAGTACGACCAGCCAGGTCACTCGCCAGTACCAGCCCGCCGCGATCAAGCCCAGGCCGGCCGGAAGTGCCGCCCCGGCGACGCCCGAGGAGGCGTACAGCCCCACCTTCCATCCGCCCTCGCGCACACGATTCACCGCACCCAAGAGGGCGGCACACATGAGCAGGACGGCACCGACGCCCACCGCCGCGACGAGCAGCGGCACCGGCCGCTCGAGCGGCCGCAGCCAGAGGGCCGGCACCAGCCCGGTCGGACCGAAGAATTCGCCGTACAGCAGGCCGAAGCCGATCCCGGACAGGCCCGCGCCCGCAGCGAACGGCCAGGCGCGCCGGAACCGGGCGAGGCGCCGCAGGCGGCGTAGAGCGATCGCCAACATCAGCAACAGCGCGCCATGGCCGACGTCGCCGAACATCATCCCGAACATCAGCAGGTACGCGGCGACCGCGGCCGGTGTCGGGTCGACGTCCCGGTACGGGACCGTGCCGTACGTCTCGACGAGCGGTGTCAGCGAACCCCGCAGGCCGCCCGTGCGCAACAGGGATGGGACGTCCACGCCCCGTGGCCGTGGCAGGACGACGACGCCGCCCTCGGGGGCGAGCCGCTCGGCCAGGCCGGGCACGGCGGCCACCGGGGCCCATCCGGTCATCGCCGCCACGGTGCCGTCGACGGCGGCATCCCGAGCGCGTTCCTTCAGCCGTGCCTCACCGAGGACGATGCCGGGGCGAGCCGAGTCGGAGGGCGGTCGCAGCGACAACGCGGCCTCCGGCTCCGGCCGGGTCACCGGGCCGTCGAACTCCACGACACCCGCGTCCGCGACACGGACGAGCACGTCGCGCAACGCTTCGCACGGCGCGACGACGGCGACGCGCGCCATGCGGATCGGTCCCGCGGCCTCACCTCGCGAGCGCATCGCATTCCTCCGCCGAACCGCCTCGTACGGCAAGTTCCAACGCGGCCCGGGCCTGGCGGGCGTCGGCCGCCAGGAGGGCGACCGCGCCAAGCACCGGCGCCGGCCCGTAGCCGCCGCCCGACAACAGGTCCACGCCGTCGCGCTCCACCCGAGCCCACCACCGCTCCTCGGCCGCCCACAGATCGTGCTCACCTCCGACGTCGCGCAGCGCCCACGCCGCGTCGGCCGGCAGCCGACGCGACAGTTCGGCCAGGTCGGTGGCCCGAGCAGAATCCTTCCCGATGAGATCCGCCGACGGGGCGGGGACCGCCCGTCCCTCCAGGAACCGCTCACGGGCGACCAGAAGCGCCAGGGCCCCTGCGGCCCACGGTCGCGCGCTCGGTGACACGGCCGCCACCCGCCGCGCCCAGGAGATCCGCATGCCCAGCTGGACGGAACGCGGGTCGTTCCCGCCGGGGTCGCCCCATCGGGAGGTCGTCAGCGCGACGCGCAGGTCTGAGGTGTTCCGAAGGGTGGGCCATGCCGTCGCCAGACCGCCCATCTCGAACACGGGTCCGCCGAACAGCAGAGCGTCGACGTTGGCGATCTCGAACCAGCCGACAAGGACCCGCAACGCCGCCATGCCGCGGGCAGGCAGCCAGCCCGCCAGAACCCGCAGGTGCCACAGCAGCGTGGCCGCGACCGCATGTTGCGCCACGAGGAGGTCCTGCCCCGGCCGCACGTCGTGGCCGTACGGCGTCCGGGCGAGCACCCGCACGGCGTCCGCCAGGTTCCGTTGAGTGGCGGCTTGGCGCGTGATGCCCCGCGCCCGCCGCTGCACCAGTGCCCTGGCCCGGATGTTTCCGGCGACCCAGGCGACGCTCATTCTCCGTCCTCAGTGATCGCCTTCTTGACCATCTCGACGGCTCTGGCGACCAGTACCGGCAGCCGTTCCTCGGCTCGTTCCCGGGTTCGAGCGGCGAGCCGCTCGGCATCGGCGATGATGGCCGCGCGCTCGGCCGAAACGTGGTCTCCCGCCGTCGCCGCAGCGCTCGTCCGCTCGGTCCGCGCTCTCGCCCTCGCGGCACCGATCAGCGCTTCGGCTTCTTGATCGGCGCGATGCCGTATGCCGGACGCCGCGCGCGCGGCCGCGTCACGGATCTCGCAGCACTCTGTCTCCACTGGTGCCATGGCCGCGAACACCACGGCCAGCTCCGCCCTCTGCTCGGCCGCCCGGTCGCCGGGCACCCCCACACGCGCGGTGGGTCTGAACCGCTCCAGGAAGCCCCGCAAGTCCCCCATGCTCACATCGTCATGGGGCTCCGGCCGCGGGCGGCAGGGCCGCATGGGACCGGCTTTCAGGACTTTCGGCCCGGTGTGCGGGCCGGCACAACCTTGTGTTCGGCGCCGGAGAGAGCCGGGCGCCTGAGCCGGCCGTCGAAAACCTCACCGTCCTCGCCTTGGTGGCCACGAATTCCCTGACCGGACGCCAGGCGAGCGTGCACGGCGGCTCCGGGCGCATCACGTCGCCCACGCACAACCCCTTGACGCTCTCCCGGAACACCTCGGCCTGCCCTTCCCTCGCCGAGGCCCAGCTGATGAACCAGCCGACGAGCGACAGCCGCAGTCCTCCCGGCCGCCGCAGGAGCACAGCCTCCGCCAGGCCGGCACCGATGAGCACCGCGCCCAGCACCTGGCCGGCGCCGGTCGCGACACGGTTGGCACGGCCACGATCGCCGCACCGCATCCAGACCAGCTCCCGCAGGATCCGACCCCCGTCCAGCGCGGTGGCCGCGACCTCCCGCGTGGGCGACGAGCCCCCGATACGGATCGGTCAGCTGCTGTCCCCTCCACCCGGCTGGAGCAGCGCGCGTATCTCGATCGGCATGAGGCCGAACGCATGGGCGACCGCTCCCGGCTCGACGTGGAAGAGCACGACTTCGGTCACGATGGCGGCCGCCTTGGGCACGTCTTCTCGCCCGATACCCGCCTCGTCCGCGAACCGGGCGGCGAATTCGTGCACGTCGTACTTGTGCGGCACGTGGCTGGGGTTCCAACCGTCGTAGTACATGCCACGGATGGGGTCGGGTAGCTGGGCCGCCAGGTGAGCGGCGGCTTCGACCGTCAGACGGTCGCGCAGGGTATGCGACCAGGCACGCAGGACGCGGTAGGCGAAGCGGCGATCCTCGGTGCCGAAACCCGTCGCGATGTCGGCGAGCCAGCGGTTGGTGGTGTGAATACCTCGATCGAGACTGTCGACTCCCGTGAACGACATCGATCCCCCTCCTCGTGAGCCGGCGGGCTCGCATGGCACCCCACTCCGGCCGGGGTGCTTCACGCCGGTGGACCGGCGGTGTGCGTCAAGATGTTTCCGGCCTCGGCCGGTGCCCGTTCGCGTGCGGGGGCAGGCTTGCCGATGGGTTCCCAGCGGTCGGCGATGCGGGCCTCGATCTGCGGCATGGTGGTGTACTCCAGGTCCTCGATCGGCAGCCGGTGCGGCTCGAACGGGCCGTGCCAACGCAGGTAGTCCATGGCGAGATTGGCCCGGTGGCGCGCCTCGTCGAAACAGGGATCAGCGAACAGGTCCTGCGGGCCGATCAGCTTTCCGTCATGGATCTGGAAGCCCAGGGCGACCACCCGCGGCGTGCCGTCGAACCGGGCCGGGTGCGCGTGGCCCGCCTGACCGGCGCCGTACAGGCCCAGTTCCCTGGCGACGTTGGTGGTCGTCTGGAAGGTGTCCCACGCGAACGAATGGATCAGCTCGTTGTCGGCGCCGTAGCCGTGCGTCATGATCAGCGATATGTCGTCACCGCAGGCGGCGACGTGTCCGTCGATCACAAGCTCGCTCTCGACGGCTCGATCGATCGCATGCCGAGCCGCTGTCATCATGTCCGGGTGAACGGCCGAATGACCGACGAACCCGCCGGTGTCGGCCTTGATGATGCTCAACGTGATCAACCGGACCACCCCCTCTCCTTCCAACCCTCAGCCAGGCCGTCCGCCCGTTTCAGAGACCGTCGCCCCGAGAGGGGCGGGACCTTCGGCACCAGTCGTAAGTCCGGGCGGCCCTGATGACCGGGACCTATGGCTCCTGCCAGGCACGGCACGGCTGTCTAGCGTCCGAAGAAAGCCTCCGGGAAGGTTCCGGTGTTCACACGAATCCCGATCCGAGAAACCTTCGGGTGATCCCGGCACCGTAGTCGGCAGCAGCGCACCACGGTCTCCCCGTCCGACAGGGCGCGAGGACGGAGCCCGTCATGAACAGCAGACCGAATGATTGGGTACTCGGCGATGACATCGTCGCGGCCGTCTTTGGAGTCGACGGTGTGATCATCGATATCGTCCGACCTTGCGCCGCCGCGTGGAAGTGGGTGCTGGATCCGTTCCTACGCTCCTACGCGCTGGTGCGGGAGGCCGAGTTCACGCCGTTCGACATCGATGACGACTACATGCGGCACATGTATGCCAAGTCACGGCTGGACGGCATTCGCGACTTTCTGACGTCTCGCGATGTCATGTTGCCCTATGACGATCTGCGTGGCCTGGCGTGTCGCGCGGAAGAGGTGTTCCTTGCCGGTGTCCGGCGCAGCGGAATCGCCGTGGTGGACTCGACGGTCACCATGATCCGCACGGCACGCCGTCGCGGAATCCGGACGGCGGCGGTCTCCGCCGACCGGCACGCCACGGAATTGCTTTCCAGCGCGGGCGTCGCGGAGCTGTTCGACGTACGGCTGGACGGCCTCGACGCACCCGGGATCAGACTGCCCGCCCACTGCGAGCCAGGCCTGCTGCTAGAGGCGGCCCGGCGGCTGGACGCGCCCCCGATACGAACCGCCGTCGTCGATGAATCACTCGCCGCCATGTCGGCCGGACGGTGCGCGGGGTTCGGCCTGGTGGTCGGCGTCGACCATATCGGCCGGGCCGCGACGCTGCGCGGGCACGGCGCGGACGTCGTCGTCACCGACCTGTCCCAGATACCGGTCCTCGAACCCGCCATGGCTTGAGCGCGAACAGTCCACCTTGGGGGTGGTGGCGCGGATGGCGTACCTGGAATGCGGGTGCAGACCGAGGTCCGAGGCGCTGTTCCCGGCGATGCGATCGATCTGGCCGTGGACAAGGTCCGCCTCGCGCTACAGACGGCCCACGAGCCGGTGCTGTTCGCCCGGGTGAAGTTGACCAAGGCCGCGGACCCCGCCGTCGAGCGCCCCGCGATCGCACAGGCCAACATCGACCTGAGCGGACGTCTGATCCGCGCCCCAGGCCACCGCCCCGACGATGAACCAGGCGATCGTCCTCATGCACGACCGGCTTCGCGTCCGGCTCGAACACGCGGCGCGAAACTGGGAGGCGATCCGCGGCCGCGAGCCGGCGGCCGTCCCGCACGAGTGGCGGCACCAGAGCCCACACGCCCACCAGCCGCCGTACTTCCCCCGCCCTCCCGAGGTGCGCACGGTGATCCGGCACAAGTCCTATGCCCTCAGACGTCAGACCCCGCAGGACGCCGTCGCCGACATGGAACTGCTCGACTACGACTTCCACCTCTTCACCGAGCAGGAGACCGGACAGGACAGCGTCGTCTACCGATCCGGGACCGGATACCGGCTCGCCCAGATCGATCCCAAGCCCCGCCGCCTCGGCCCCCTCGATGCCTCGATCACGGTCAGCGAACTGCCCGCCCCGATGCTCACGCTCAACCAGGCCGCAGCGCACCTGGAAGCGCTCAGCCGATCGTTCCTGTTCTTCGTCGACGAGGCCACCGGCCGCGGCACCCTGATCTACCACCGCTACGACGGCCACTACGGACTCATCACGCCCGCAGACGCCTGACACCGACCCGGGGCAGCCGCAGCAGCCTGAGACCTCGTCAGTGTGACGTGCTGGAAATGGCCTCCACCAGTTCACCGACCTTGTCCTGGGGCAGCTTCCGTGCGAGATCGGCCTGACTGATGATTCCGACCAGCTCTTCCCTTTCCATCACCGGCAGGCGACGGATGTGATGCTCGACCATCTGGTGCAAGACATCCTCGATATCCGAGTTGGCGTCGACGGACCAGACCTCGCCGTGGATGAGGTCTCCCGCCCGGACATCGGACGGATTCCTGCCCTGCGCAACGGCCTTCACCACGATGTCACGATCGGTGATGATCCCTTTCAACCGGCCGTCCTCGCCGCATACCGGCATCGCGCCCACGTCCAGCTCGGCCATCCGCCGGGCCGCCGCAGTCAGATTCTCGTTCATGCCCAGGCACTCGCACCCGTGGTGCATGACTTCACGCGCGGTCGTCATGATCGACCTCCCCCTTGGTCCCCTTGCTCGAATCCTGCTCTCCCTCGGTCAGGGCGAAACGTTCCGAATGTCGTCTTGAACGCGTGCTTATCCCGACGTGCGGTCCAGAGCCGAACGGGCCGACGCGGTCCCAGGTGGCCACTCTTCCGTGTGAGAGGCGAAGGTCCCTGGCGGCATACCGGCCGGTGGGCCGACGATGAGGCTGGGGAGATGAGTCATGGCCGATGCCGCGCCAGTGCGTCCGTGCGGCTTCGGCCGGTCACAGCGGGGAGGGATTCGCGGTGCCGCGGCACTCGATCGTGGTGGGAATCGACGGCTCGGCGCCCAGCGAGGCGGCACTCGGGTGGGCAGCCCACGAGGCGTTTCTGCGCGGCGTCGGCCTGTACTTGATCCATGCGTTCCCTTGGGCGCCCCCGGTGTTCTCTCCGATCCCGGTCGTGCCGAGGACTGGGAGGACGCTCAGCGGCTAGCCGACCAGGCGTGCCGGAAGGCCGAGAAGGTCGCACCCGGCCTGCATGTACGCAGCGAGGTCATCACGGACGGTGCGGCCGCCACGCTGATCGAGAGATCCGCCGAGGCCGGACTCGTCGTCCTCGGCAAGCGGGGGCGCGGTGGTTTCCGCGGATTGCTGGCCGGATCGGTCGCGCTGCAGGTCGCCGGACACGCCGCCTGCCCCGTCGTGATCGTCCACGCCGGATGGCGACCACCGATCAATGACCGGGCGATCGTTGTCGGCGTCGGCAGCGACACCGTGCTGCGGGAGGCGTTCGCCGAAGCCGAACTCCGTGGTGTCAGACTCCGCGCCGTACGGGCCTGGCAGCCACTGGTCGCCGCCGGCCCGACCGGGATGGTACCGATGGGAACCACCATCGCGGAAATCGAGCGCAACGAACAGAGCCGGCTCTCCCAGGCTCTGGAGCCCTGGAGGGAGGAATATCCGCACGTCCGGGTGCTCGAGTCGATCGTCTGCGATCGTGCACGCCACGCGCTCATCGAAGAGTCGAGGAACGCGGAGCTGCTCGTGATCGGAGCGCGTGAGCACTGGGGTACGCATGCGCTGGCGCTGGGAACGACCGCCCACGCGATCGTCCACCACGTCGACTGCCCGATACTGATCGCCCGCGACCGTCCACAGCCATCGGCGTGACGTCGGCTCTTGCGACTGCCGGGGTCCACGATGTGTCCGGTCCGGGTTTCACCGGCGCGGCTGGTGGGCGGCGGGCAGATGGGCGGTGAACCACTCACACGCCAGATCCGCGACCGTCTGGAACGTCCCCGGCTCGTCGAGCAGATGGGTCGCATCGGGGATGACGGCCAGCTGGTTCTCGCATCACAGCCGGTGCTGCGCTTGGCGATTGAAGCCGAGCACGTCCATGTCCCGGCCGCCGACGATCAGCAGGGTCGCCGCCTGCACCGACGGCGGGAAGGGCCGGCCAAGTGCGGCAGACCACCCGTCGAGACCACCGCCATGACGTCGCCGGCCACCTCGGTGGCGGCCGACAGCGCCGCGGCGGCACCAGCGCCCGCCCCCAGATAGCCGATCGGCAGATCCTCGACCACGCGCCGGCGGTGCAGCCAGTCGTTGACCGCGCCCAGCCGCCGTGCCAACAGCGGGACATCGATGACGCCGACGCGGAAGAAGTCCTCGGCCGGAGTGCGCAGGTCGACGCACTTTTACGGTGTCGATCAGACATCGATCGTGACGCTACAGCGCCAATTCTCATCATTTCGATCCAGGCGCAGCCGGTGGAGTGAGACGGCTTTCGGGACCGCGCCGACAACAGTGGCCTGTGTGACGTCGATCATTGTCATGGCGAGCCGAAGATCTCGTCCCTCGCGGCGGACGTCCACTGCCTGGGGGATCTCATTGTCGGTGTCCATGCGGTAGATCACCTCGTCGAGCACGGTGATCAGCTGCGCTTCCGGGTCTGCGGCGTGCACCACGAACTCCCGACATACGGTAGACGTCCCCGACGGCAGGTCGACAAAGCTTCGCACCATCGCGCGGACCGCCTCGGCGACACACCCCTCGACGGTAGGAGCCCACGCCTCGATGCGCAGATCGGCCGTGTGCGGGACCAGCCGGTAGCCGACAGAGCCTTTCCGCGCCATGGTCTCCTCCGGTCATCGGAGAACGGTCCGGTCCATTGTGCGACAGACGGCATTACCCCTCGGCGGGTACGCCTGTGCCTGGCGAGAACCAACAACATCCAGGGATGATCGGTTGATCTGCTCCGCGCGGGTCGTCCCGATAGGCGAAGTCTCTGGTCGTGGCCGGCTTCGGCCAGTGATCCCATCGGTGTGGCAGGGATACGCCTGGAGGGTCTCGTCGTACTTGATCTAGACGTTCCCGTCGCCGTCCCCAGGCCGTCTCTTGGAACTCGGCCGTGGCGAGGACCGGGATGAGACGCCTGGCGGTTTGCCGGGGACCGTGACCACCGGGCATGGTGCGTAGGACAGGCAGTAGTGGCCGACCGAGTCGGCGGTGAGGCGTCGCCTGCCGGGGTGATCGTGCGTTGCCAGGACGAGCAGCGACGCGTTGCGGGCGAGTTCGACGAGGATGGGACCTGGCGGCCCTTCGAGGATCTCGATGTCGGCGCTGACGTCCGGGGCGGCCTCGCGGAGCGCCTGTTCGATCGAGGTCCGGCACGCGGCGACCGCGGCTTGACGTTTCTGCTCACGTTCGTCATAGCTGAGCGAGGCAGCCTCGCCGGGCGCCAGTTCCCAGGCGTGGATGATGCGCAGTCGGCTGCCTTGTCGGCGTGCTTGGTCGGCGGCCCAGCGCAGCGCCGCGGTTTTGGCCGGCGATTCGTCGATGCCGACGAGGATCGGTGCGGGCTCGATGCCGAAGGCAGCGGTATCGGTCATGGTCGTGATCACCTCTGTGCAGAGCTTTTACGCTCTCAACGGAGCGAGATGGGCGATGAACCACTCACGCGCGAGTTCGGCGACCGACGTCGCAGCGCCGGGCTCGTCGAGCAGATGGGTGGCGCCAGGGACGACGATCAGCCGGTTTTCGCAGCAAAGCCGCGTTCGTGCTCGCTGGTTGAGATTGAGCAGCGCACCATGGTGGCCGCCGACGATGAGCAGAGTCGGGGCGCGTACGGCCGGCAGCCGGGTGCTCGCGAGATCCGGCCGACCGGCTCGGCAGACCACCGCCCTGACGATGGCACCGGGCTCCGCAGCGGCCCACAGCGCGGCCGCGGCTGCGGTGCCCGCCCCGAGGTAGCCGATCCCGGCCGCTTCCACCGTCGGTTCCCGGCGCAGGCGACGGGTCAGCTCGCTCAGCCGGCCCGCCAGCATCGCGATGGCGAAGAGCTTGGCACGGTCGAGTTCCTCGTCCGAGGTGAGCAGGTCGAACAGCACGGTGCCCAACCCCGCGTCGTTGAGGACGGCCGCGAGGAAGCGGTTACACGGACTGAACCGGCTGTTGCTGCCGGCATGGGCGAACACGACGACCCCCGTGGCCCGTTCGGGCACCATCACACGCCCCGCCAAAAGCGCGCCGCCCACATCGACGACGACCCGTTCATCCAAGGCCAGCCGATCACCGCCGGAGACACGAAGCGGTCGCTCGTCCGCGTCTTTCGGCGCGGCGGACCATAGCAGGTCGCCGATGCGACGCACTCGCCCCGCTGGCCGCATCATCGCCGGGCTTCGCGCTGACCCTCATCCCGGCGTGGGTCGGTGACGAGCACCAGTTCGTGAGCGCGGCGAGCGGCCTCGGTGACCGTCTTTTCACCGGGCTCGGCCAGCGGGCCTTCCTCGAGCCCATGTGCCAGCAACCGGATCGCCTCCGCGACCGCCTCCGTACGCGTCTCCAGCCGAGATACACGTTTCTCAAGGTCGGTCAGGGCCGACTCCCGATCCCTCTGATCGCCATATCGGACCATCAGTGCCCCCTAACCCCTCATTCGTCTCGCCTCGGCCCGTACCTGTTTCCAGGCTCCCGCTCAGGGTGGAGAGGGCCCCAGGGTCTTTCGTCACCAAGCCTCTCGCCGGCCGGCTCCATGCGCCTCATGGTTCGCCTCGGGAAGATCAGATTTCCGCCGCGCTTCGATCCCGTACGACTCGGCGACGCCGCTAAGGTGCCGACGAATTCCGTCGCCTGCTCATGCGGTGACGACGCTGATCGGCGCCCCGGTCCTGAGCGCCGGCGGTGTTGTCAGGAGGTCGCGGGGGCGCTGACGGATGCGACGGCGCGATCGCGTTCTTCCTCGTTCAGGACTCCCCGGACTGCGTGGCCGTCGACCGTCTCGTGTTCGACGAGCAGTCCCGCAAGCCGGTCGAGAGCGGGCCGATGGGCCCGGAGCATGCCCAGGGCGCGGTCCTGGGCGTGCCGGAGCAGGCGCATGATCTCTTCGTCGATGTTCCGCTGCGTCTGCTCGGAGTAGGGCCGCCGCAGCGCGTCCTCGGGGGCGCCGCTGAGATACCTCGGTTCCCCGGAGGCGTAGCCCACGGGCCCGAGAGCCGGTGACAGGCCGAACTCGCGCACCATACGGGTGGCGATCTGCGTGGCGCCGGCCAGGTCGTCGGCGGCACCTGTGGACCCTTCACCGAAGACGATCAGTTCGGCCGCCCGGCCGCCGAGCCGTACGGTGAGCAGGTCGGTGAGATAGCCCTCGCTGTAGAGACGGCGCTCGGCTTCGGGGAGCTGCTCGGTGACACCGAGGGTCATGCCCGCCGGCAGGATGGTGACCTTGGCGACCGGGTCGGCGTGCTCGCACAGCGCCGCCAAAAGCGCGTGCCCGGACTCGTGGACGGCCACCGCGTGCCGTTCCTCGGGCAGCAACGCGTTCGAGGTCTCCCGGCGGCCCAGCAGGACGCGGTCGCGTGCGGTGTCCATATCCCGGGCCTCGATGATCGTCCGGCCCGCACGGACCGCGTTGATCGCAGCCTCGTTGACGAGATTGGCCAGATCCGCCCCGGAGAATCCCGGCGTGCCGCGGGCGACGGCGTCCAGGTCGACGTCTGCGGCCAGATGCTTGGTACGGGCGTGCACCGCTAGGATCGCGGCCCGTTCGGCCTGGTTGGGCAGCGGGACGACGACCTGCCGGTCGAACCGGCCAGGGCGCAGCAGCGCCGGATCCAGCGTGTCGGGCCGGTTGGTGGCCGCCAGCACCACGATGCCGCTCGACTGATCGAAGCCGTCCATTTCCCCGAGCAGTTGGTTCAGCGTCTGCTCACGCTCATCATGACCACCACTGATCGCGCCCACGCCGCGGCGTCCGCCGATGGCGTCGATCTCATCGATGAAGACGATCGAAGGCGCCCGCTTCCGCGCCTCGTCGAACAGGTCGCGGACCCGCGAGGCGCCGACGCCGACGAACATCTCCACGAACGCCGATCCGGTGACGGACAGGAACGGCACTTCGGCCTCACCGGCGACCGCCCGGGCGATCAATGTCTTGCCCGTGCCGGGCGGCCCCACCATGATCACACCGCGCGGCGGTTTGGCACCGGCCGCGGCATACCGGTCTGGATCACGCAGGAAATCGACGATCTCGCTGATCTCCTGCTTGACGCCCTCGTAACCGGCGACGTCGTCGAACCGCGTCACCGGACGTTCGGCCTCAATGATCTTCGCTTTCGAGCGGCCGAACCCGCCGACACCTCCCGACAGGGAACGCTGCGCCGCCCGTCCACTCCACATGAAGAGACTGACGATGAACAGCAGGGGCAAGAAGCTGAGCAGAAGGGCGGCCAGGGACCCGCTGCTTCGCGTCGCCGTGATCTTCACGCCCTTGGCCCGCAGCTCGCTCGCGAGCTGGGTGGTGTTCAGCGCGGTCGGGATCCGGCTGGTGAAGCTCTTGCCGCCCTTCAGCGTCCCGCTCACCGCGCCGGTGTCATCGACCCGGATATCCGACACCTGGCCGGCGTTCACATCGGCCGCGAACTCGGTGTAGGACAACGTCGCCGGCCGGGGCTCGGTGGAGATTCCTCGTCCGATCAGCAGGATCAGGGTGATGACGATGCCGATCGGCAGCAGCCAGAAGCGCCAGGACGGAGGCGGCTGCGGTGCCGGCTTCGGCGGCTCGTTCGGCGGGCCGGGCTTCGCCGACCTCGTCGCGTGCCGGCCACGGTTCCGAAGACGTGTCCCGGCGATCATGGCTTCCGTGCCCTGACGGTGGTCATCGCCGGTGTACACCGATCACGCGCCGACCTTCATCGACGACCGGAGCCCCGCTGACCCCTCGCGCCGCCAACGCTCGGACGATCACCTTGAACCCGTCATCCGGCCGCAGGCACACGATGTCCGTCGTCATGTAGTCCTGTACCGTCGCGTGGTTCATCTTCACCCCCTGTTTCACGATGTCTCGATCAGCGAAGACGTCGATAGGGCCGTGCGGTCGCGCGCGTCTGGGACCAAAGTCCTCCCAGGCGGCCGCCGTGCTCTGGGCATCCAGGGCTTCCGACTGTCGGCGTGCGAGCTTCCCCGGACCGGGCATCGCGGAGAGCGATCGATCGGAGATCGTCTCAAGGTTCGGCGGGAATCTCGTTCACCGTCCGGTCGGCCGTGGGTAAGCGAGGAGGATGACCGCAGGCGCTTCGCCGGAAGATCTCGTCCAGACCGTCCGGGCTACGGGTATCCGCGATGAGCGTGTGCTCGAAGCCATTCGTGCGACGCCACGAGCGGAGTTCGTTCCCGCCGAGCATGCCACCGCAGCCTACATCGACATACCCATCGAGATCGGCCACGGTCAAGTGACCACGCAACCCTCTCTAACGGCGCGGATGATCGAGGGCCTCGGCCTGAGAGGCAAGGAGCACGTACTGGAAATCGGCACGGGCCTCGGCTTCCAGACCGCACTCCTCGCATACCTGGCAGCGGACGTCGTCAGCGTCGAGCGGTGGCCGGACCTGGCGCGCCAAGCCCGGCAGAACCTCGCCCGCCAGGCGATCCACAATGTCAAGGTGATCACCGGGGACGGCAGTGGCGGCGTCCCGGAACACGCTCCGTACGACGCCATCATCGTGTCGGCCGCCTTCCCACAGGTCCCCGAGCCGCTCACCCGGCAACTCCGGCTCGGCGGCAGGCTCGTACAGCCCATCGGCCCCGGCGGTCAAGAAGACGTGGTGCTGTTCCACCGCACCCCCGCAGGGCTGAAGCACCAGAAGATCCTCACCCCGGCAAGCTTCGTCCGGCTGCACGGGCGATTCGGCTTTCCGGGATGAGCGGCGACGCGGCGACGCGGTCACCGCGGGATCCTTCCGGCAGCGTCTGGCATGTCCGAAGGCGCGGCGCTGGTCGCGGTCGTACGAGGCGAAGGTCCCCACACCACGGGACCCATGGCCACCAGGCCCTCCCCAGCGTGCGGGACCGCGTTCGCCACCGTCTGCCAGGACCTTCGTCTGGCCTACCGAGACGAACCGTCGGCGTTTCACCGTCAGCGTGGGCGCGTCGCGCTTGGTCGTGCGTTCGAAGGACGGTCCTCGCGACGGTCGGCGGGACCATCGCCCCTATCGGGCCTGTCACCGAGAAACGCACGATGCCAGAAAGGCCATCCGGCGAAGGCGATTACGGGCGTTCGATGGCCCGGGGCAGAAAGGCGGGCGTCATGCGGAAACCCATCGTGGTCGGCGTCGACGGATCACACCACGCCATGAACGCCGTGGACTGGGCCGCGGCCGAGGCCGGGCGCAGACGCCTACCACTTCGCATCGTGCACATCACCACCGGCTGGGAACGCGGCGACATCCCGGCATACCGCGGTCACGGATCGATGGCCCCACCACCGGAGACCCCTGGGCTGAAAGTCCTGGACGTGGCCGAGGAACGCGCCCGGACGTTCGCCCTCGTCGAGATCGAACGACGGCTCGGCGTCGGTCCCGTTCCCGGCACGCTGCTTCAGGAGTCGGCCGACGGCGCGCTGCTCGTTCTGGGACAGCGCGGAACCGGTACCTTCACCCGGCTGCTACTCGGCTCGGTGAGCCGCCAGGCGGCCGAACACGCTCGTTGCCCGGTCGTCATCGTGCCCACCGACACCGACCGCAGGCCCCGGCTGCCGGAGATCGTCGTCGGGATCGATGGCTCCGAAGCCTCCATCGACGCCGTCGCCTTCGCGCTGGAGGAGGCGGCCATGCGCGCGATCGGGGTGCGCGCGATCCACGCGTGGAACCACCCCGACTATCCGGCGGAGATGCGTCCGGCCTACTACAACACCTTCACGATCGAGGAAGAGGGCGCCAGAGTCCTGTCCGAATCCCTGGCCGGATGGACCGCCAAGTACCCCGACGTATCGGTGATCCAACAGGTGATCGAGGGCAACCCGGCCGCCGTCCTCACCGAGGCCTCACGCACCGCCGAACTCCTCGTGGTCGGTGCCAGAGGACGCGGCGGATTCCCCGGCCTGCGCCTCGGCTCGGTCAGCAACGCAGCCCTCCACCACGCCGAGGGCCCACTGGCCATCGTACGGCGGTCCGGCGGCAACGCCGGAAGCAACGGATGATGACCGGCTGCGTGTTTCCGCGACCGAAGCCGATCGTAGGGGCACCCCGAGCGGCACGGCCCGTCAGCATCCGCCTGGGGCTGCCGTCACCCCGGCCTGAACGGCCCGACGGCGCGGGACCATCGCCCCTGGACCGCGTCGGCCCACAATGCCGAGCCTGAATGTGAGGGGGCAGAGCCGTGATGTTCATCGATCGAATCGACGCGGGCCGACGCCTGGCGGCGCGGCTTCGCCATCTGAGAGGCCGGGATCTCGTGGTCGTCGGGCTTCCGCGAGGAGGCGTTCCCGTCGCCGGGGAGGTGGCCCGCGCGCTGGACGCGCCATTGGATGTCATCGTGGTCCGGAAGCTGGGAGTGCCGTTCCAGCCGGAGCTGGGCATGGGGGCGATCGGTCAGGACGGCGTGCGGATCATCAACGACGACATCGTCCGCATGGCACAAGTGTCTCCCAATGAACTGGCCGCGGTGGAGGCACGTGAACGCGCCGAGTTGGAACGGCGCGGGCGTCGGTACCGCGGGGGTCGGGCCCGGGTGCCACTGGAGGGGCGGACGGTGATCGTGGTCGATGACGGCATCGCCACCGGTTCGACGGCGCGGGCCGCCTGCGAGGTGGCGCGCGCACAGGGGGCGGCACACGTCGTACTCGCCGTCCCGGTCGCGCCTCCTGGCTGGACCACCGTGCTGGAGGGCGAGGCCGACGAACTGATCTGCCTGGAGACTCCCGCGAAATTCGCGGCGATCGGGCAGTGGTACGCCGACTTCTCCCAGACCAGCGACGAGCAGGTCGCGGCCTGCCTTCGGCAGGCGGGCGGTCACGGGCCCGCGCCGGGCGTCCACTCATCGCCGAACACCGACCTGCCGCGGGATGAGGAGGTCGAGGTACAGGCCGGGCCGGTACGGCTGGCCGGCCGCCTGACCGTGCCCGAGGATCCCCGCGGGTTCGTCATGTTCGCCCATGGCAGCGGCAGCAGCCGCCACAGTCCGCGCAACCGCTACGTGGCCACCGCGCTGAACCAGATCGGGCTCGGCACCCTGCTGTTCGACCTGCTCACCGCCAAGGAGGAGGTCGACCGGGCCAACGTGTTCGACATCGAACTGCTGGCCCGCCGACTGGCCGACACCACCGCCTGGCTACGCGGCCTCCCCGAGGCCGACGGGCTCGGGGTCGGCTACTTCGGTGCCGGCACCGGGGCCGCCGCGGCGCTGTGTGCCGCCGCCGAACCCGATGCTGACGTCACCGCCGTCGTCTCCCGTGGCGGCCGACCCGACCTGGCGGGCCCCAGGCTGGCTCATGTGACCGCCCCCACCCTGCTCATCGTTGGTGGACGGGACGAGATCGTTCTCGAGCTCAACCAACAGGCCCAGGCTCTGTTGCGCTGCGAGAACCGGCTCGCCGTTGTCCCTGACGCGACGCACCTGTTCGAAGAACCCGGAGCCCTCGAAACGATCGCGGGGCTCGGGCGAGAGTGGTTCATCGATCATCTCGCGCCGCTCCCCCAACCGTCCCCCGGGACATGAACCGCGCACGCGGAGACGGGAGGAGAACGCCATGGAGACCAAGCAGTGGAGCGTTCGGATCGACATCAGTGAGAGCGGCAAGGACACCCACGTGCACGCCGTCCTGGTGACGATGAACGGCACAGTCCTGAAGGGCCAGGGCCACGCCCGGCGCCACCCGCGCGACCGGGCCGTCCCGGAGATCGGCGACGAACTCGCGGCGGGCCGGGCCCTCATCGACCTGGGCAGCCGACTCGTGCAACTCGCCACCGCCGACATGGCCGAATCCGCCCCACTGTGACCAACCGTGCGGATCGCCCAAGAGGGTCCCTACCGGTTCCGGGTCGAGCAGGAAGGATCAATGCGGGTCCCGGGTGTGGTGTTCGCCTCACCCGCTCTCCTGCCCGATCCGGCCGCCGATGAGGCGCTGCAGCAGGTGGCCGACGTGGCCGCGCTGCCGGGAATCGTTGTCGCCTCGTACGCGATGCCGGACGTGCACTGGGGCTACGGGTTCCCCATCGGCGGCGTGGCCGCCACCGACATCCAGGCCGATGGCGTGGTCTCCCCCGGCGGTGTCGGCTTCGACATCTCCTGCGGAGTCCGTTTGCTGGCCGCCGACCTCGATCGCGGAGCGATCGGCTCCCGGCTGGGCGCGCTCATGGATCGCCTGGACCACACGATTCCGCGTGGCCCCGGGCGCGGCGCGGTCTGGTCCCTCACCGGCCGCGCACAACTCGAGGAGATCCTGACCGACGGAGCACGCTACGCCGTCCGAGCCGGCCACGGCACCACCCGCGACCTGGAACGCTGCGAAGACGCCGGAGCGGTCATCGACGCGACACCGAAGGCCGTCAGCGGCCGGGCCGAACAACGCGGCCTCGGCCAGCTCGGCAGCCTGGGATCCGGCAACCACTTCCTGGAGATCCAGACGGTTGACCAAATCTACGACGACACCGTCGCCAAGGCATTCGGACTGCATCCCGGCCAGATCTGCGTCATGATCCACTGCGGCTCGCGTGGCCTCGGCCATCAGATCTGCACCGACCACGTACGGGCCATGCAAACCGCGATGCCCCAGTACGGGATCGCCGTCCCGGACCGGCAGCTGGCCTGCGTCCCCGCCGACTCTCCCGAGGGCCGCGCCTACCTGGGCGCGATGGCCGCCGCGGCCAACTACGGACGCGC
Organism: Actinoallomurus sp. NPDC050550; assembly: GCF_040655075.1. Lineage (NCBI taxonomy): Bacteria > Bacillati > Actinomycetota > Actinomycetes > Streptosporangiales > Thermomonosporaceae > Actinoallomurus > Actinoallomurus sp. NPDC050550. The sequence continues at coordinate 199,015 of NZ_JBFAJC010000014.1, forward strand.
CAACCGCCAACTCCTCGCCGAAGCCACCCGGCGGGCCTTCGCCACCCTCTACGGCGCCACCCTCGACCTGGTCTACGACGTCTCCCACAACCTCGCCAAGATCGAAACACACCAGCTCGACGGCCGGCGACGGCGGCTGTGCGTCCACCGCAAAGGCGCCACCCGCGCCCTGCCGCCCGGCCACCCCGACCTGCCCGCGGACCTGTCCGACGCGGGCCAGCCGGTGCTCATCCCCGGCACCATGGGCACCGCCTCGTACGTGCTCACCGGCGTCCCCGGCAACCCGGCCTTCAACTCCACCTGCCACGGCGCCGGCCGCCGACAAAGCCGTCACCAAGCCGCCCGCACCGTACGCGGCAAAGACCTCCGCGAGCGCCTCGAAGCGGCCGGCATCGCCGTACGCGGTGCCTCCTGGCGCGGCCTCGCCGAAGAGGCCCCAACCGCCTACAAGGACATCGATGCGGTCATCGTCACCGCCGAAGGTGCCGGACTGTGCCGCAAGATCGCCCGCCTCGTCCCCTTGGGAGTCATCAAAGGGTGACACCATCTGCATTCGTCCCACGCGGCCCTCTCGGCACGCTGGGATAATGCGCACCGGCATCGTCGTCTTGGACCGCTCCCCGCTCGTACGGTCCTGACGCACCCGATTTCCTGCGGCCTCGCCGACGGTCTGGCGGAACGCCCGCGGGTGCGAGGACCATCGGCCCTGTCGCGCCCGCTTTCACCCACGGAGCCTGGAATCGAAGGACCGATGCCGTGTCGAAAGGGGCGGATCAGGCCGCCGACGGCTTTGGAGCCACATGCCCGACGCGGGCGAGGAAGGTGAACCGTCGTGCGCAACGTGGACCGGGTGGTTTGGTTTCCCGAGCTCAGTCGCGACGACATCGGCGTCGTCGGTGGAAAGAACGCGTCGCTCGGCGAGCTGATCCGGAATCTCGCGCCGGTGGGCGTCCGGGTTCCGGAAGGCTTCGCCACGACCGCGGGCGCCTACTGGGAGTATCTCGCGGTGGGCCGTCTGCGCGAGCGGGTGGCCGAGCAGATCGACCGGTTGCACCAGGGGGCGGAGCTGGCGACGGTCGGCCGGGCGATCCGGCGGGCGTTCGAGGAGACCGACCTTCCGACTGCTCTCGCCGAGGCGATCATCGATGCCTATCGTCGTCTGGGGAAGAGCGTCGGGCGCGTCGACCCCGATGTCGCCGTCCGCAGCAGCGCGACCGCGGAGGACCTTCCCGAGGCCAGCTTCGCCGGGCAGCAGGAGAGCTTTCTCAACGTCACCGGTGAGCAGGCCCTGCTGACCGCGTGCCGGCGGTGCTATGCGTCCCTGTTCACGGACCGGGCCATCGACTATCGCGAGAAACTCGGCTACGACCATCTCAAGGTCGCACTGTCGGTCGGTGTGCAGCGGATGGTCCGTTCCGATCTGGCCGGCGCGGGTGTGATGTTCTCCATCGACACCGAGACCGGATTCCCGCACTCGGTGCTGATCAACGCCGCGTGGGGGCTGGGTGACACGGTCGTCGGCGGACTGGTCGACCCGGACGAGTACCTGGTGTTCAAACCCCTGCTCGACCGGCCTGACCTTCGTCCGGTTCTGTCCACGGCGCAGGGACGCAAACAGCGCAAGACCGTCTACGCGGAGGACTCTGAGCGGGCCACCACGCGGATGGTGGACACGGACGAGGACGAGCGGCACCGCCATGTCCTCGACCAGACGGAGATCCTCGCCCTCGCCCGGTGGGCGGCGGCGATCGAGAAGCACTACGGCGTCGCCATGGACATCGAGTGGGCCAAGGACGGCCTCAGTGGCGACGTGTTCGTCGTCCAGGCCCGGCCCGAGACCGTCCAGACCCGTCGCGAGGCCGCGCTGCTGCGCTCGTACCGGCTGCGTGCCGGGGGGCAGCGGCTCGTCAGCGGACTGGCGATCGGCGACGCCATCGCCACGGGCCGGGTCTGCGTGCTGCGCAGCCCCGCGGAGATCGATCGCTTCTCTCCCGGCGCGGTGCTGGTCACCGAGATCACCGATCCGGACTGGGAGCCCATCATGAAGCGGGCCGCCGCCATCGTCACCGACCATGGCGGCCGCACGTCACACGCCGCCATCGTGAGCCGGGAACTCGGCGTGCCCGCGATCGTCGGCACCGGGCATGCCACGACCGACCTGGCGGACGGGCAGCCGGTCACCGTCTCCTGTGCCGAAGGCGATCAGGGTTTCGTGTACTCCGGCATCCTCGACTTCGAAGAACAAGACCTGGACCTGGCCGACATCCCCCGTACGAACACGAGGGTGATGCTCAACCTGGCCAACCCTGCGGCGGCGTTCCGCTGGTGGCGGCTTCCCGCCGACGGCGTCGGCCTGGCCCGCATCGAGTTCATCGTCAACAACCACGTCAAGATCCATCCGATGGCACTGATCCACTTCGACTCCGTCGACGACGATGACCGGAAGCGGATCATCGAGCTGACTCGCGGCTACGACGACAGGTCCGAATACTTCGTCGAACGGCTCGCCTACGGCGTCGCCCGCATCGCCGCATCCCGCTGGCCCGACCCCGTCATCGTCAGGATGAGCGATTTCAAGACCAACGAGTACTCCAGGCTCATCGGCGGCCGGCGCTTCGAGCCGAGCGAGGAGAATCCGATGCTCGGCTGGCGCGGAGCCAGCCGCTACTACAGCGACGGTTACCGGGACGGCTTCGCGCTGGAATGCCGCGCCATCCGGCGTGTCCGGGACGACATCGGCCTCACCAACGTCATCGTCATGATCCCCTTCTGCCGGACCGTTGAGGAGGCCGACGAGGTGCTGAAGGTCATGGGAGAGAACGACCTGATCCGAGGTCAGGCAGACCTGCAGGTCTACGTCATGGCAGAGATCCCCTCCAACATCATCCTGGCCGAGCTGTTCGCCGAGCGGTTCGACGGCTTCTCCATCGGCAGCAACGATCTGACCCAGCTCACCCTCGGTGTCGACCGCGATTCGGCGGCGCTGGCCCACCTGTTCGACGAACGCAATCCCGCGGTCACCCGCAGCATCCAGCGGCTCATCACCACCGCCCACATCCAGCACCGCAAGGTCGGGTTGTGCGGGCAGCGCCCGAGTGACGACCCCGACTTCGCCCGGATCCTGGTGCATGCGGGCATCGACTCGATCTCCGTGACCCCCGACAGCTTCCTCACCGTCAAGCAGAACGTGGCCGCCGCCGAGCAAGACCTCCCCCGGCGGCACCAGTGAGATGTCGTCCTATCGGGCCAGCTCAGGAACGGACGCCACAGGCGGGGTCGGTTACACGCTACGTTCGAATCATCTCGCTTGGCGATTCCCGAGGATTGATAAACAATAGGCGTGATTCCCTCGTTGACCGGCGGTGCCACGCTGCCCGGACCCCAGCCATGACAGAAGGGAAGGCCGTGGCGGGGAGACACTGGCGCGACCAGAGCATTCGATGCGCTGAGAACGAGCCCGATGACCATGACACGAACTCAAATGAGCCACGCCGGGAAACGCACGAGGAGTTTCATGAACGGGCCGACGCGGTGGTACGCCGGCTTTTCATGGTCGGGTCCGACCTGCATGCCGCACTGGATCACATCGACGAGACCACGACCGCACGACCTTCAGCCGCCAAGATCAACGCTGCCATCAGGAAGCTGGACACGGCCATCAAGGACATGCACCGCATGATCTTCGACTTTGAGAAAGCCGGCGGAGAACGGTAAAACCTCTGGTCCGGTGGGTTCGGCGGAGAGGCCGTTCGCCGTAGGACCGAGGACGTATGCCCCTGCGCGAACGCGCGTCGTGTGACTCAACGTGAAATAGAGGCTGTGGATGAAGCAGCCCCATGCCGATATCGATCGCTGGGCGACGGCCGGTAAACCGAATCGGCTTCGGCATGATCCCGATGGAGGTCGGTGGCATGTCATTCGCCGATGTCGCTGCCGCACTGGCGCAAGAGCGCGCGGTGCCGCTGCTGGTGTCCGGCGGCACGTTCGCGGGCAGTGGGCCGATGGAGGCGCCGCCCGCCACGCGATCGCGAGTGACCGCCGACGACGGTGTGGAACTCTACGTCGAGGTCCAGGACGCACCCGGGGCGACCGCGACAGTGGTGTTCTGCCACGGGTTCCTGCTCGACTCCACGAGCTGGCATGTTCAGCGAGCCACGCTGGCCGGCAAGGTTCGCGTGGTGCTCTGGGATCATCGCGGCCATGGAAGGTCCGGATGGGGGATCCCGCCGAACGCGACCATCGACCAGCTGGGGCGTGACCTGTACGCGGTGCTGGAGGCGACCACGCCCCGCGGTCCGGTGGTGCTGGTCGGCCACTCCATGGGCGGAATGGCGATCCTCGGGCTGGCCGAATCACATCCCGAATTGTTCGGCGACCGGGTGAAGGGGGTCGTCCTGGCCTCCACCTCGGCCGGAAGCCTGGCATCGGTCACCGTCGGTCTTCCGGTGCCGGCCGCGCGGATCCTGCATCGCGTCGTGCCAGTGACCCTCGGCACCCTGCGACGGCAGGCACGTCTGGTCGACGCGGCCCGCCGGCCTCTCGGCGGGATGTCGTTCCTGCTGACCTCGCCGTACCTGTTCGGCTCCCGGGTGCCCAAACCAGTGGCCAGGCTGACCACCCAGTTGATGGCCTCCGTCCCCATCCAAGTGATCGCGGAGTTCTTCACCGAGTTCCTCACCCACGACAAACGCGCCGCACTCCCGGTGCTCGGGCGGGTGCCGGTGCTGGTGATGGTCGGCGATCGGGACCTGATCACCCCGGTCGAGCACTCCCAGGTTCTCGCCTCGGCGATCCCCGGAGCGGAACTGATCGTGATCCCCCACACCGGCCACCTGCTGATACTCGAGCGCCCTGCCGAGGTCAACCAGCATTTGCGGGATCTCATCACGCGGGTCACCGAGACGGCGAAGACGAGAAACGCACCCGGCGCAGGCCGATCCACGGCCAGCGTGGCGAGACGGCATCGCCTCCATGGCGCACGCTTCCGCCGATGAACCAGCGGAACCCGGGCTCCTCCTCGTTCCCGACGGCACGCCTGAAGCGAGCCGGTCGTCCAGCTCACGCGACCGGACGCTCATGCCCTGCCCGGCGACCGGTCGATGCCAGGCCGTTCAAAGCAGCGGAGTATCGCCGTTCGAGCCGCGTGCTGGAGGTGGACCGCCGCCTTCCAGCCAGAGCCGATCGGGTGGATCGGTGCGTCGACGACAATGTGGACGTGGCCGTGGCGGGGGAAGCATCGGCCAGGGCGGAGTATGGATCGGGTGCCGTGGATGGCGATCGGCACGACGGGCACGCCGGCATGGGCCGCAACGACGAAGGCGCCCATATGAAACGGACGAAGCCCAGGAACCGCGTCCAGGCGGCCTTCGGGGAACATGACCAACTGCTGCCCGCGTGCCGTCGAGCGGCTGAGCCGGGCGGTGTCACGAACGCCCTGTTCGCGGTCGGTCCGCTCGACGAACTCGGCACCGAGGCGCCGCAGGACGAACCCGCTGAGCGGCCGTCGAGCGTACATCTCCGCGGCGACGAAACCGCAGGTTTCCGGAAGAACGGCGGTCAGTGCCGCGCCATCGAGCCAGCTCGCGTGGTTGGCCACCGCGACCCACGGTCCTGCCGGGAGCCCGTCCAGGCCCTCCGTGGTGATCGGGGTTCCGGTGAGCCGGGCCAGCAATCGGATGCCGGCGCGCAGCGACCTGCGTCGCCACCGTTGCACGGGCGCCAGGACCAGTAGCGCCAGCAGCGGGCCGGCCATCATGATGAGCAGCAGCCAGCCGTACGCGGCGAACATGATCGCGCCACTGGCACGGCGTGCCCGACGCAGCCGGGACACCATCGGGTCCCGGACGAGCAGCCGGAATCGTGTCCCCACGACCGGCTCAGGCCATCGGCCGATCGCCCCGCGCCGGTAAATGTCACGAGCGCCGGTGCGGCGGATCTTGCCGCTGGAGGTCTTGGGCACCGTGTGCGGCGCCGCGAGCACGACGTCGTCGGGCGCTGCGTCCAGGAGATCGACCACAGCACGCACGATCCGCGTTCGCAGCGCCGCGCGCGCAGCCTCATCGGTCTGTGTGGTCTCGGCCAGCACCACCAGGCGTTCGGTACCGGTCTGCGGATCCGGCGCGGCGAACACCGCCACACATCCCCGACGTACGCCCGCGACCTTCCCCACCGCCTCCTCGACCTCTTCCGGGTGGAGGTTACGGCCGGCTCGGATGATGATGTCCTTCACCCGGCCAGTGACGTACACCTCCCCGCCCACCAGGTAGCCGAGATCGCCCGTGTCGAGCCATTCCCCGTGGAACAGGGAGCGGGTGGCGGCCGGATTTCGGTAATAGCCGCAGGTCGCCGATGGACCCTGGAACTCGATGTGCCCTTCCCGGCGCTCTCCCAGTTCCTCGCCGGTGTCGCCGACCACGTGCAGCCGGTACCCGGGCAGCGGTCGGCCGCATGCGACGAACCGCAGAGTCGAACGGTCCGCTTCGGCCGGAACGGCCCGTCCCGACCGCAGGAACGGCTCCCGCTCGATCCGGTCGAGCAGCGGGCCGCGTCCGAGCGGCGGGAAGGTCAGCCCGACCGCCGCCTCTGCAAGGCCGTACACCGGCGTGATCGCCTCCCGGCGCAACCCGTACGGCCCGAAACGGGCGGCGAACCCCTCGATCGTGTCCGCCCTGACGGGCTCCGCTCCGTTGAACGCCAGCCGCCAGGAGCTCAGGTCGAGCCCCCGGATCTCCTCGTCGGTGACCTTTTGCAGGCACAGCTCGTAGCCGAAGTTCGGGCTCGCCGAAATCGTCCCCTGATGCTCGCAGATGGCCCACAGCCATCGAGACGGGCGGCTCAGGAACAGCTGCGGCGGCATGACGAGCAGCGGAACGCCGAAGTACAGGCTGCTCAGCCAGGCTCCGATCAACCCCATGTCGTGATAGAGAGGCAGCCAGCTGACGAGAATGTCGGACATCGACGCCGCCTCTGCCTGCCCCATCGCGCGGATGTCGGCGAGCAGCTCACCGTGCGTCAGCACCACCCCCTTGGGGTGCCCGGTACTGCCCGAGGTGTACTGCAGGAGCGCGACGTCCCCGCCCGCCACCTCCGGCAACGCACCGCCGGAGGCGGTCAGATCTCCAGGGGCGACGACCTCCCGCAAGGTCGCGACCCGCGACCGCAGGAAACGCGCCGATCGTACGGCGTCGGCCCCCGTCACCATCGAGGTCACCCTGGCGTTGTTGAAGATACGGTCGTAGCGGGCCAGGTGCTCGGCTCGCCGGGAGGCGCGGTCCGGTGGGTAGACGGGCACGGGGACACCCCCGGCAAGGAGCACTCCCATAAAGGTCACGAAGTACGACCGGTCGGTCGGCAACATGATCGCGACCTTGTCGCCCCGTTCGAGTCCACGGTCGAGCAGGCCCGCCGCAGCGTTCACAGCTTCATGACGCAACGCACCGTAGCTCAACTCTTCCTGGACGCCCCCTTCTCCCAGCACCCGGATGTGGATGCGATCAGGTACCGTCTCGCCGTACCAACGCAGGACACCCGTCAGCGTCGACTCCGTCTCCGGCGGCTCCACGGCCACTGACCGCCCCATGGACGGCTCGCCGGTGGCCGCGCGACCGGGCCTGCGGCCTGGGCCGTGCCGGGTGGTCCCCCGTACCGCGCGTAGCAGATCCCGTGGCGTCTCGGCCACGGTCAACGTCTCAGTGGGCAGAGTCACGCCGAACGCGTCCTGAACGCGTACGACCAGTTCGGCGAGTTCTAGACTGCTCAGCCCCAGCTCACGTTCCAGTTCGCTGTCAAGGGTCACTCTCGCGTGCGGCGCCTGTGGCCGCATCTCGGTCACGAGCGCGCACACCAAATCCACAATGACCGCCGCGTCCCGGTCGCCGTTCGGCTCCCGCCCGGGATCAGGGGCACTGGAATTCAAGCTCCTCCTAACCCGGCCACCGCACCGACCCGCCGCCGACCGTCGTGCGCTGGGAACGCACAGCGACCGCCTTGGCCCTCAGCAACCTGCCGACCAAAGGGATCACGCCCTCCCTCCACGTACCTGCCTGCAGCATCGCACTGGCCGGTGGCCCCGCAGCAGGGCCCAACCTCCCCGACAGAACGGGTCAAAGGTCCAGATCCTCATCCTCAAGCGGAACATCGCCGCCGCCGGGCAGGACCCGAGATCATCTCGCAATGCGCGAAGATCAACGGCCGAGCCGACCGCCGTCGCCCATTGGCACCTGACCGTCACGGGACGGACCGCCCCGGAGCCGAAGGGACCGAAGTCCTGGCGTGCGAGGGAAATCCGCCTCTAGGGTCCGGCCGACAATTCGCCTGGACTGAAGTGGACACCAGCCCGTCGGCAGGGTCCGACCGGCTGGCGTGGCAGTGATCAACGACTCGTCCGAGACACTGCTTCTCGCAGTCTCATGACGACGCTCCGTGCCTCCTGACTCGCACCGCCAGGTCTGCCATCGCCGCCGGATGACCCTGCGAGCCAGGAGGAACAGTTAGGCAGACGCCATGGACCGGGAAGAGGCGACGACGCAGGCACGGCCAACGATGCGTCTGCGCTTGGGCGCCGAACTCGAGCAGATCGCCGACGAACTCAAACGGCTCGCACGTGCTCAAGACCAATTGCACGATCTGTACGAGGCGGTCTTGAGCCGGAACGTAGAGCTGTCGACGATCCTGCGACTGATCGTCACGACCGCGATCGAACTCGTCGGGGCTCGATATGGCGCCCTCGGCGTCCTCGATGAAGAGGGCGAATACCTCGCACGCTTCATCCCGGAGGGTCTATCGGACCAGCAAAGAGCCGACCTGACCGGCGTGGAGTTCCCACATGGCCGCGGACTGCTCGGACACCTGATCCACAATCCTGGACGGCTACGGGTCGATGACATCTCCAGACACCCGGAGTCGGCGGGCTTCCCGCCCGGTCACCCACCAATGCACACCCTTCTGGGAGCTGCGATCAGCATCCGCGGCCATATCTACGGAGACCTGTATGTCTCCGAGCGACGGGATGATCGGCCCTTCGACGCCCACGACGAAGCACTCATCACCGCCTTGGCCGGTGCTGCCGCGCTGGCCATCGACGACGCTCATCTATATGAGCGGATGCGCTCCGACGCTGAGGAGTTCCAACGGCTGCTGCTGCCACGATTGCCCGACCTCTGGCCATTCGAAGCCGCCGCCGGCTACCGCCCAGCCGCCACGCCCAGCCACATCGGCGGGGACTGGTACGACGCGCTCTTGGTCCCCGACCGGGCCTGCGCCACGGTCATCGGCGACGTCGTCGGCCATGATCTCCAAGCCGCCGCGGCCATGGCGCAGATCCGGAACATGCTTCGGGCCCTGCTGTTCGACCGACGCACTCCGCCCGCCGCCGTCCTCGCCGAACTCGACAGGGCTCTCCGTGCGATCATCGACAATCCTGTGGCGACCGCATGTCTGACCCGCATCGAGCTCGACGGCCATGCCTGGATCCTCCGCTGGAGCAGCGCAGGCCACCCTCCCCCACTACTACTCACGCCCGGCTGCCCAGCCCACTACCTGCACGCCGAACCGGACCTGCCGCTCGGCGTCGATACCAGCCTGCCACGCCACGACCACACCTACCGCCTCCCACCAGCCTCCACACTGATCTTCTTCACCGACGGCCTCATCGAACACCGCAACCACGCCCTCGACAGAGGCCTGACACGCCTCGCCGCCATCGCCACGGCCCAAACCGGCCGACCGCTGGACGATCTGTGCAAGACCCTCCTCAACCGCCATCCCAGTGACGGCCATGACGACATGGCAGTACTCGCCGTCCGCATCCCGGCCGGCAGGCCAGCGGCTGCATTTCATCCGGCTCTCCCGACGTGGAAGGTGATCTGACGTCCCTGAGACCCAGCAGATGTCCATTGTCAGGAGCGGTCAAACGTCATCCGAGCTGACCAGAGGGCGAGTGTGCAACTGGATCCGGAAGCCATCGGGTGCGGCCAGATCCAGCACCCAGCCGAGGTGGGCGGGACGCACGCCGGAGTGCTCGACCTGGTGAAGCGTGAGGCGGTGTTCCCACTGCTTCAGCGCATCGTGATCCGGCACCTCCAGTGCGAAGGCCGCGAAGTCTTCCCAGGCCTGGAATCCTTCGTCGACCTGGTGCAGGAACAGCACGATCCGGCTGGGGTGTTCCAGCGCGACGGAACTGACGCGATCCTCTTCCTCTTCCACCAGCAGACGGGAGAATCCGAGTACCCGCTCGTACCACTCACCGCTGTTCAGTGCATCGGCCGCCGGCAGCGCGATGTGATGGATCCCTGTGATCTCCGGCACGACTTCCACGCTACGACCACGCCCTCCAAGACTCGGACCCATGAAGCACCACCGAACACCTGGTGCAAGCCGTCAGTCAGGGGACCGAGTGACAGCACGGGCAGGTGGGTGAGGCCGACGGCCTAAAGGGTCACAGGCTGGCCGGGGTCGGCGTTCGCATCGCCACTGATCAGCAAGTCTCACGCCGCCGTCGACGGTCCCGGCGCCGCACCGGCGAGGGCCTCGGCCCACCGTGCGACGACTGTCCGCTCAGGACCGCGTGCATCTGATCGCTGATCAGCCGCGCATCCCTGGCCAGCGTCCCCAGAAGATCCGGCCGCCTATCCGGCCCACCCATCCGGCTTACCGCCTCCTCCACCGTCAACTGCTCCGCATCTCTCCCGAACGGGTATTTCCGCAGACGGCTCGGTTGGAACGAGTTTTCAGCACCCGAGTAAACGCGGCGCTCATCGCCCCAGCCCTGGCGGCGGCACCGCCAACCACCCCCGCAGTACATGTCCCGAACCCGCAGACCCGCACCGACCTGTCCCAGTCCATGCGGGGTGAGGCCTTCGCCAACGCCTCCTACCGGCTGTACGCCGACCAGGCTCGGCAGGCTCAATCCGCTTCGGTAAGGAAGGTCACGCCGTCCTCGATCGTCGCCAAACGCGGGTAGTCGTCCTCCTCGATACGGCGGCCGCACCTGTCGCTGAGAGCCTCGACGAAGGAGAGGAAGTCCAGAGAGTCCAGTTCGAGAGACTCGCGCAGGTCGCTGTCGGTGCCCAGCTCCGCGAGGTCGGTACCCGGCACGATCTCCGCCAGGACCTCTTCGATCATTTGCTGCGCCTCGTCGGGCGTCATGACAGCTCCTCCGGTCGTTGCAGAAGCCGCGCGACCGCCTGCAGGTAGCGTCCGCCCGTGTATCCGTCGGTGGCCCGGTGGTCGGCCGCGAGGGTCGCGGACACCACCGGCCGTACGGCGATGGCTCCATCGATCGCCCACGGGCGTTCGAGGATCGCGCCGAAGCCGACGAGCGCCACTTGGGGCGAGTAGATCACCCCATGAACCGACTCGACGCCCTGGTCGCCGAGATTGGTGACGGTGATGGTGGCGTCCGTGAGTTCCGAACCACGCAGCCGTCCGGCGCGTGCCCTGGCTACGAGGTCACGAAGGTTTGACATGAGCTCAGGGAGGGGGAGATCGTCGGCGTCGTGCAGGGCCGGTGCGATGAGGCCGCCGCCGCCCAAGGAGATCGCCACGCCGAGGTGCACTCCGCCGGCTGGGACGAATGCGTCGTCGATCCAGAATCCGTTGAGGCTCGGAACCTCCCGTAGTGCGAGGGCCGCGGCCTTGAGCAACAGCGCGGAGGGGATCAGGCGGTCCTTGACCGGCACCTTGCGGTTTCGCTGCCGCGTCCATTCGAGGGCGCGGGTCAGGTCGACGGTGTCGGCCAGGTAGTAGTGCGGGATCTCCCGGTTGGACCTGGACATGGCGCGGGCGATCGCCTGGCGCATGGACGCTGTGCGATCGGGGGGGACCGCCTCGGTGGGCCGTGACTCGCGGACGGCCTGCCGAGCGGCCTCGGCCGCGGTCCGCACGTCCTCGGCGCGGACGACCACGCCGTAACCGCTGCCGGTCACGGTGGCCAGGTCGACGCCGAGTTCGGCGGCGAGCCTGCGCGCCAGCGGCGATGCCTTGACGCGTGCCGGGGTGGCGCGTTCGACGTCCTCTCGGGTGATCTCGCCGGCCGGCCCGGTCCCTCGGATCGTCTCCAGTTCCACTCCACGCTGATGGGCGAGATGCCGGATCAGCGGTGAGGAGACCTTCGGCCGTGCCGTCGGCGCTCGCTTCCCGGTCTGCGGAGCGGGCGCCCCTCGGGGTGCTCGGCGTGGGCGGCGCTCGGCGGACGGCCGTGCGGGGCCGGTCACGGGCTCCGGCGCCGCTGCGGGCGGGACGACCCGTGGCGCCGCGGCCCGTTCCGGCGCGAGCGCGGGACCGGCCTCGGTGATCGTGGCGAGCGTGGTGCCGACCGGGACGCGTGTACCCGGTTCCACGAGGAGTTCCCCGACGGTTCCGGTGTCGAAGCACTCGACCTCGACGGTGGACTTGTCGGTCTCGACGACGGCGACGATGTCGCCTTTCCGGACCTGGTCGCCGGGACGGACCAGCCATTCGGTGAGCGTGCCGACCTCCATGTCGGCGCCGAGTGAGGGCATCCGAAACTCAGGCATCGCCGTCCACCACCCGGTGGACCGCGGCGACGATGTCCGTGGTCTGCGGGACTGCGGCCTCCTCCAGATGCCTCGCGTACGGAATGGGGACCTCGGCGGTGCAGACCCGCTCCACCGGCGCGTCGAGGTCGTAGAAGGCCTGCTCGACGATTCGGGTCGTGATCTCGGCGGACAGGCTTCCCGAACGCCAGCCCTCGTCGACCACGACGGCGCGGTGCGTGCGCCGGACCGAGCCGATGACGGTCGCGTCGTCGAGCGGGCGGAGGGTGCGCAGGTCGATCACCTCCGCCTCGATTCCGTCGGCGGACAGTTCATCGGCGGCGGTCAGGGTCTTGCCGAGAGTGCCGCCGTAGGTGATCACGCTGACGTCCCGGCCGGGCCTGCGCACGGCCGCGCTGTCGATGTCGACGGCGGTCGCGTCGGTGGGCAGTTCCCCGGCCATGGTGTACAGCGACCCGTGTTCGAAGACGAGAACGGGATCGGGGTCCTGGAGTGCGGTCCAGAGCATCCCGCGGGCGTCTTCGAGCGTCGCCGGGGCCACGATGCGCAGGCCGGGGATGTGGGCGTACCAGCCTTCGAGGCTGTGGGAGTGCTGGGCGGCGAGTTGCCGGCCCGCGCCCGTGGTCATGCGGATCACCAGCGGGACGCTGAGCTGCCCGCCGGACATGTGCAGCAGCGTTGCGGCGTTGTTGAGGATCTGGTCGAGGGCGAGCAGGCTGAAGTTGACCGTCATGATCTCGACGATCGGCCGCATCCCGGCGAGGGCGGCGCCGATCCCGGCGCCGACGAACGCCGACTCCGACAGCGGCGTATCGCGGATGCGTTCGGGTCCGAACTCCTCCAGCAGGCCGAGGCTGACCGCGAAGCAGCCGCCGTACCGGCCGACGTCCTCGCCCATGAGGAAGACGCGTTCGTCGCGAAGCAGGGCGTCGCGCAGCGCGGCGCGCATCGCCTCCCGATAGGTGATCTTGAGCGGTTCGCTCATGACGGCCCGCCCGGCCGGCTGTAGACGAAACGGGTGAGGTCCTCGACCGGCTCCAGCGGGGCCGCTTCGGCGAACTCCACGGCTTCGGAGATCTCGGCTGCCACCTCCTTGTCGATCAGTTCCAGGTCGGTGTGGGAGATCTTCTCGCGCCGTACCAGGGCGTCGATCGGGTCGCGGCGCTTCCACTCCTCGATCTCGGCCTTGTCCCGGTACCGGTCAGGGTCGTACATGGAATGGGCGCGGAACCGGTAGGTGCGCAGCTCTAGGAAGTGCGGGCCGCCCCCTTCACGTACGGCCTCGGCGGCGTGGCGTGCCGCGTCCTCGACGGCGACGACGTCCATGCCGTCGACCGGCCAGGCCGGGATCTCGTACGTCGCGGCGCGCACCGCCAGGTCGGTCTCCTTGTGTTCGACCGCCAGCGCGGTGCCCATGGCGTAGAGGTTGTTCTCGCAGCAGAACAGAACGGGCAGCTCCCACAGCGCGGCGAGGTTGAGGCACTCGTGGAACTCCCCCTCGGCGACGGCGCCGTCACCGAAGAAGCAGGCGGTGACCCGTCGGTCGCCGCGCAGCCTGTCGGCCAGGGCGAGGCCGATCGCGAGCGGCAGGCCGCCGCCGACGATGGCGTTGCCGCCGTAGAAGCGCCGGTCGACGTCGAACAGATGCATGGATCCGCCTCGGCCGTGGCTGCAGCCAGAGGTGCGGCCGTACATCTCCGCCATGATCGAGTTCGCGGGGACCCCGCGGGCCAGCGCGTGGCCATGCTCACGGTAGGTGGAGACGACGTTGTCCTCGTCGGTGAGCGCCTGCAGTGCGCCGACGGCGACGGCCTCCTCCCCGATGTAGAGGTGGAGGAAGCCGCGGATCTTGGCGGCGCTGTACAGCTCGACGCACTTCTCCTCGAACCGGCGGATGAGCAGCATCTGCCGCAACAGGTCCTTGCGGTGCTCCGCGACCGCCCCCTTGGCACGCGTCATGAGGCACTCTCCAATGTCGAGACGTCCCCTTCGGGCAGACCGAGCTCGCGGGCCTTCAGCAGGCGTCGCATCACCTTGCCGCTTCGCGTGTGCGGCAGGTCCTGGTCGAAGGCGATCTCCTTCGGGGCCATCGCCCCGAGCCGGCGGCGGGCGAAGGCGATCAGTTCACGCCGCAGACTGTCGCTCGGTTCGTGTCCGGTCCGGAGCGCGACGAAGGCCTTGACGATCTCACCCGCGATCGGGTCCGGCTTGCCGATGACGCCCGATTCGGCGACCGCGGGGTGTTCCATCAGCACACTCTCGACCTCGAACGGACCGATGAGGTGCCCGGCCGACTTGATGACGTCGTCGGCACGGGCGACGAACCAGAAATAGCCGTCCGCGTCACGGCGGGCGACGTCGCCGGTCAAGTACCAGCCGCCGGCGAACGCCTTGGCGTACCGCTCCTCGTCGTGCAGGTAGCCACGGAACATCGACGGCCACCCAGGGCGGAGGGCGAGTTCGCCCGCCCCGTCCTCGACCACCCGGACCCGGCCGTCCTCGACCCGGGCGCGCCCGTCCGGACCGCGTTCGAGCACGGCGGCCTCCACGCCCGGCAGCGGCCGTCCCATCGAACCCGGTCGGATGTCCATCGCCGCGAAGTTGGCGATCATGATCGCGCCCGTCTCGGTCTGCCACCAGTTGTCGTGGATCGGCAGCCTGAGCGCCTCCTGGCCCCACACGACCGCCTCGGGATTGAGCGGCTCGCCGACGCTGGCGACGAACCGCAGCGCCGACAGGTCATACTCGCCGACGATCCCGGCTCCATGCCTCATGAGCATCCTGATCGCGGTAGGCGCGGTGTACCAGACGGTCACCCGCTGCTCCGACAGCACCCGGTACCAGCGCCGGGCGTCGAACTCCCCGGCGTCGGTGACCATCGTCAGCCCGCACGTCAGTGGAGCGATGACCCCGTAGGACATCCCGGTCACCCACCCCGGGTCCGCGGTGCACCAGAAGACGTCCTCGGAATGCAGGTCGAGAGCGAACCGCGCGGTGGCGTAATGGGCGACCACAGCGTCATGAACGTGGATCGCTCCTTTCGGCCGCCCAGTCGTTCCGCTGGTGAAGTGCAGCAGTGCCATGTCCTCCGGATCGGTGTCCGGGATGTCGAAGACGTCGCTCGCGGCGGCCAGCGCCTCGTCGAAGGACAGGGTGCCCTCAGGCGCGGTGTCGCCGACGACGAGGACGTGTTTGAGACCGGGCAGCCGGTCCCGGATCCCGGCGATCTTTCGGCGGTACAGCTCGTCGCTCGTCACCAGGACCCGGGCGTCACCGAGCCGGAGCCGCTCACAAATCGGCTCGGGGCCGAACGCCGAGAACAGCGGCGCCAGCACACCGGTGGTCTTCAACGTGCCCAGAACCGTCACGTACAGCTCAGGGACCCGGCCCAGGAGCGTGAACACTCGATCACCCCGGCCGATACCCAAAGCGCACAGCAGGTTGGCGAACCGACTGGTCTCCCGCCGCAGGTCCTCGTAGGTCAGCTCGGTGAGCTCATCATGGCGCCCGACGCATCGCAGCGCGACCGCGTCAGAGCGAGGACCGGACGCATGCCGGTCGACCGCTTCATGGGCGATATTGAGGCCACGACCGCCCGGGAGGCCCGACAGGTCCGCCCGAGCCCTCTCCCAGGTGAACGCCCGTCTGGCCTCGTCGTAGTCGACCAGGTTGGGACGCATCACCGGAACGCCTCGCTTACGGATCGGCTCCCACGCCATGGCCACGCCTCCGTTTCGCGGCGACAACACTCACACTTCTCAAGGGAGTACCCACCTGACCAGGGCCGTTCGTCGGCCATGCCGACGACCGAAGGTCCTTGTTCCGCGTCACGGACGGTAGGTGCGCCCCTCTACTCCCCATTCGCCGTAAGGCGGTCGTTGTCCCGCGTCGATGGCGCGGATCGAGGGACGGCCTATGTGCGCGAAGACGAGCCTGCGCACGCCGTGGCGACGGGCCCGCTCGGCCGTTTCGATGACCGGCGCATGGCCGCCGACGCCGCCGCCGAATCGGATCGGCCGCCGCCATCCGGCAGCGTCGGCGAACATGATGTCGGCGCCGTCCGCCCACGCCGGGAACTCCCAGAACTCCGGTGCCCACACCGCGCGCCGTCCGGCGCCCTGAATCAGGTAGCCGAATGTGAGATGGGACGTGTGGGCCACGCGAAGAGGAATGATGCTCAGGCGCCCGCAGGTGAATTCCGCGACGGCGGGCTCCAGTCCGCCGAGGGCCCGGCAACGCCGCCTGATACCGGGCATCAACTCCGCCCGCTCATCGCATACGAGCCAGGCGTCCAACGGCGGCTGCGGCGTGCTCGCCCCTCCCCCGTCCAGCATGACGCGGCACCGACCGCGCCTGACCAGCAACCCGGCAGGCCGATAACGCGGTGAGTTCATCGCCCCGAGCCCGACGAGCGTCAGATACATGGCCGCCGTATGGCAGACATCTGCTACGAGGTCTCTCTTCAAACCGGCCTACGGCCGATCACTGGTGGTGGACGACACGTACGACGCCGGGCACGGTCCGCGCGATCACGTCGGCGATCCGCGCCGTCCTGTCGTCGCCGTCGCCGCCCAGTTCGACGATGCCATCGTGGACCGCCACCCGCGTGGCCGCCGTCTCGGCGGACAGTTCCTTAAGAGCCCTCAGCACATCGTCACGGATCCGCTCGTCCCCGTGGGTCAGGATTCCCATCAGGTCGCGTCGGCTGACGATGCCGGCCACGCCGTCGCCACGCATGACGGGAACGCTCTTCACCCCGGTCGTCATCATCAGGTCGACAAGCCGCAGGACGTCGTCGGTCGCCCGGACGGTCCGCACATTCGGAGTCATGACCTCCTCCACTACCGTCGGCGGCTGCGACTCCGCCTCCGCCGCCGGTCGAAGATAGGCCCGCGGGTCCGCCTCGAACTCCCCGCGCAGTAGGTCCATCTCGCTGACGATCCCGACCATCCGCCCCGCTTCGTCGACCACCGGAGCGGCCGTAATGTCCCGCTCGTACAGCAGACGAACCGCCTGCTTCACCGTCCATTCCCGTGGCACCGTCACCACAGGCGTCGTCATCACCTCGCAGACCAGCATCATTACCACCTCCCGCCTTCATCGCACCCGTCGGCGCCGCCGGGCGCCAGAGGCCGAAGGTCCCCGAGGCGCGGCCATGCGTACTCGCGGTCCTTCGCGCGGCCGAAGCGGAATTCCTCCGCTCCCGGCCACCGAGCGACACCGCCTGTCATTCGAGGTCGAATGTGGAACCGGGTTTCAAGGGCGCGGCCCTCGGATGTCCTTCCGCAACCGGCCACCGAAGGTGCCGTGGTCGCGGGCGCCGAGCCGCTCGGCGATCCTTCGCATCCCCCAGCTGGGCATCGATGATGCGGTGACCCGCCTTCGCGAGCGATTCCCCAACGTTCGCCGACCACCACCGGCGTCGTCGCCGACCCTGCATCCACCTCAACCTCTTCTGTTCACTTCTACCCCACCAGCGGCGACGCCGTTCGGGCAGGGATCAACGGCCCGATCCGGCTGCCATCGGCCCTGCGGCACCTGACCGCCACGGCAACGCGCCAGAGCCGACGCGCCAGTTGGCGCCGCGCGGTTCGGTGCCCACCGACGAGCGGCGAACGGGCAGGTCACCAGGGACCGAAGTCCTCCGACGCGAGGGAAGTCCGCCTCTAGGGCCCGGCCCGCAATTCGGCTGGAATAAAGGTGCAGTCGAGTTGAGGAGGATTCCGTGGGAACACCAGCCCGCAGAGAAACCAGACTTCCTGATCTCTTTGACCTGTTCGAGACGCCGTTCACCACGCTGCGGCCCTTCACCGCCCAGGCCATCCGGATCGAGGACTACGTCGACGAGGACAAGTACGTCATCCGAGCCGAGCTTCCCGGCGTCGACCCGGACCATGACGTGGAGATCAGCATCTCGCGGGGCATCCTGATGATCCGGGCCGAGCGGAAGGAAGAACACGAGGGACCCCGTCATTCGGAATTCCGGTACGGCTCCTACGAACGCCATATCCGGCTGCCGGAGAACGCGCGCGAAGACGAGATCAAGGCGACGTGCGACAAGGGTGTCCTGACGATCATCGTGCCGCTCCAGGAGGCCAAAGAGGCCACCCGACGGATCAACATCGAGGGCTGAGCCACGCCTGGCCGGGGCGTAGCGGATGTAGGAGGAATCATGCGAGCTGTTGCCGGGGACGCACTGGTGGTCAAGAGTCGACACGTCGGTGACGAGGTCCGCAAGGGCGTCATTATTGAAGTGCATGGAAAGAACGGCGCACCGCCTTATCTGGTCCGATGGAAGGACGGCCACGAGAGCATCTTCTTCCCTTCCGGCGATACGCTGGTCGAGCACCTTCCCGTCCAGCAGAAGGCGCGATAGCCGGCGTGGAACGCCCCGCGAAGGCCGGTGATCCGCAGCACGCCGCTCGGCACAGCCGCGAAGGGGACTCCATCGGAACCCCGGGATAAAGGGCGAACGGTGGGGAGGTGAGCGGCGTGCCGGGCGGCTCTGTCATGGATCGGCCGCCGCGCTCCACGCGCACGGAGCGGACGTAGTGATCACGGATCTGTCCGAGATGGGACCACACCAAGAGCCGGCCATGGTGGGACGGTCACGGCCGTACGAGTTGATCACTCAGCGGGCTGATCACATGGAGGGCACGGCGCCCACGAACATGTCGTCCACGTCGTAGGCGAGGCGCGGGTTCGTCGAACACGACGCCTTCCTCGAGCCGCTTGCGGAATCGGATCTCCTGTTCGGCGTCGCTGACCGAGAACCAGTACTTGCAGAGCACGATGCCGTCCTCGACGAGCAGCCG